>JALYQJ010000503.1 GCA_030855875.1 Acidobacteriota bacterium | reverse complement strand
CCGTCAATGCTCGTCCGGTTTTTCTCGTTCCAATAAGAGCTAATACCGTCGTCTCCTTTTTTTTCAGCCCATTCGATCAGTTGATTTCGGTCTTTCTTAAACTCGTAAAGCGGAACACCGAATCCGCACGAAGTCTGCAAAGATTCGACGCGCAAAACGATAATTTGCCGCGTTCCCGCGTAATCGCCGAAAAGTTTCGCTAAATCATTCCACTTTTCCGACGATTGATGAACGACTTCGCCCGTTCCATAAAGCCGCAAAATCAAAGGTGCGCCCGCAAAGCTGCAAAACATAATCGTCAGCCGACCGTTTTCTGCAATGTGCGCCGCCGTTTCGTTACCGCTGCCGGTCAAATCGAGATAGCAAACCTTGTTCGCGTCCAAAATGCGAAACGTATCAATTCCTTTCGGCGAAAGATTGATTCTGCCGCTGCTTTCAAGAGGCGCGCTCGCCGTGAAAAACATTTGCTGTTCGCCGATGAATTTGCGGATTCGCCCGTCAATTTTTTCCAGAAAATTTGCCATCTCGATTTGTTTTTTCCGCTTTTTGCGCGGCTTTGAAGGAAGATATTTTCCTTTTAACTATTAATTTTCTTCTTTCAACGACTGCATATCAATTACAAAACGATAGCGCACGTCCGATTTAATCGTTCGTTCGTAAGCCTCTTCAATTCGCTGAATCGGAATGATTTCGACATCCGACGTGATGTTATTTTCCGCGCAGTAATCGAGCATTTCCTGTGTTTCCTTGATTCCGCCGATGCCCGAACCGGCAAGCGTGCGGTTATTTCCGATAAGCGCGAAAGCCTGAACTTCCGCCGGTTTTTCCGGTATGCCGACGATGACCATCGCGCCGTTCATTCGCAGCAGATTAAGATACATATTCAAATCGTGCGCGGCGGAAACCGTGTCGAGAACGAAGTCGAATTTGCCTTTAAGCGGCTTCATATTTTTTGGCTCTTTCGTCACGACGAAATGATGCGCTCCGAGTTCTTTCGCGTTCGCTTCTTTCGACGGCGACGTGCTGAAAACCGTCACTTCCGCGCCCATCGAAACGGCGAGTTTTACGCCCATATGTCCTAAACCGCCCAAACCGACAACGCCGACTTTCTGACTTTTGCCGACATTAAATTTTTTAAGCGGCGAATAAGTCGTGATTCCGGCGCAGAGCAGCGGCGCGACACCGGCGAGATTTTCCGTCGCCGAAACTTTCAGCGCGTAGGCTTCATCCACGACGATTTGGTTTGAATAACCGCCGTAAGTCGGCGTTTTTTCATCCATTTCCGTCGAGTTGTAAGTTTGAGCGCAATGCGTTTGGCAAAACTGCTCGAAATCGTTTTCGCAGTTTTCGCAAGCGCGGCACGAATCAACAAAACAGCCGACTCCGGCGATGTCGCCCGTCTTGAATTGCGACACTTCCGCGCCAACCTGCGTGACGCGCCCGACGATTTCGTGACCCGGAACCATCGGAAAAATCGAATTTCCCCACTCGTTTCGCGCCTGATGAATGTCCGAGTGGCAAATGCCCGAGTAAAGAATCTCGATTAAAACGTCCTTCGCGCCGACATCTCTGCGCTCGAAATCAAACGGCTTAAACGGCGCGTGCGGCGCGTCTGTGGCGTAACCTTTTGTCTGTATCATTATTTTTCTCTCTTATTGCCCTTATTTTTACTTGTTCTTTTATTTGTTTTCTATTGCGGCGTTGACCGCTAAATTTTTACGACGATTTTTCCGAAATGCGCCGCGCTTTCCATATATTGCAGAGCTTCACGCGCTTCGCTGAAATCGAAAATCTTATCAATCACGGGTTTTAAACGATGTTCGCTGATTACGCGGTTCATCGCCTCGAACATTTGCCGCGAGCCGACAAAAATTCCCTGAAGGCGCACCGATTTCATCAAAACCGAAATCGGATTAAATTCGCCCGCGCCTTTCGCTACTGCGCCGATAACGGCGACGTGTCCGCCCATTTTCACGGCATTGACGCTTTTTTGCAGCGTTGCCACGCCGCCGACTTCGACAACGTGGTCAACGCCGCGTTTTTCGGTCAATTCCAAAACTTTTTTGTCCCAATCCGGCGTTTCCTTGTAATTTATCAAATCGTCGCCGCCCAATTCTCTGGCGCGTTCCAGTTTTTCATCGCTCGAAGAAATGACAATCGTGCGGCAGCCATAAACCGATGCCATTTGCAGAGCGAAAGTCGAAACGCCGCCAGTGCCTTGCAGCAAAACCGAATCGTCCGGCTTCAAACCGCCTGAACAAAAAAGCGCGTTGTAAGCCGTCACCGCCGCGCACGGCAATGTCGCCGCTTCTTCGTAAGACAAATGTTCGGGAATCTTTACCAAACCGTTTTCGTCGAACGCGCCGAATTCGCGCAGACAGCCGTCCGAATCTCCGCCGAGCGCGGTTCTCGCCTTTGAAACTTCGATTCCGCCGTCCGTCCATCCCTGCATAAAAATCGGGCAAACGCGGTCGCCTGCTTTCCATTTCGTGACATTTTCGCCGACCGCGACGACTTCGCCCGCGCCGTCCGACAACGGCACGAGCGGCGTTTTCAGTTTCGGATTGTATAATCCTTTAATCATCATTAAATCGCGGTAATTCAGCGACACGGCGTGAAATTTCACCGTAACTTCATTCGCTTTCGGCGCAGGCGTTTCGCGCTCCGTCAAAGTCAGATTTTCGATACCGAACTCATTTATCTCGTATGTTTTCATATTTATTTATACAGCGGCTCATTTTCAAAGAAATTTTTACCCGATTTTCACCAAGGTCTTTGAAACATTCCTAAATCAATCACTTCCCAAACTTTATATTCAAATAGTTTGTCGTGTTCGCCGCCCAAAATCAAATCTTTAATCGCGTTCGTTATATTTTTACATTCGTCCGCGAAACGCCTGAGAAACATTCAATCGAAGACAGGAAAATTTATGTTTTCCGTGCGTTTCGCGGACAAAATTTCAGAAACTTTATTTACTCCGCTGACTTTTCAAGTTCAATTTGATAACGACATCATCACGAATCAAATCGTCGGCTTTTCCCGCGTAAACGATGCCGAAATCCTTTCGATTGATAGCAAATTCAGCATCAACTGTGACTTCGTTCGGATTGACGGTAATTTTTGCCGGAAAAGTCACCGATTTTTTCTGTCCGTGCATTTCCAAATCGCCCGTTACCGTGTAATTATCAGCACCTTTCGTCGCGTCGGGAACGATTTTCGTCGAAACGAATGACGACTTCGGATGTTTTTCAACTTCAAAAAAATCGCCGGTTTGCAGATGCTTCGTCAAACCGTCGGCATCGGTGAAAACCGAATTCATATCAATATCAATCGCCACTTGACTCGCTTCCGCTTTGTTGTTTACAAGATCAATATTTCCCGAAAATTGTTTAAAGCCGCCGTCGTGTTTGCCCGTCACTTTTGAACCGACGAATTCGACTTTTGAGTTCTCTGGCGTAATCGCCACGCTTTCGCCTTTTATTTGCCGCGTTGTCGCCGCCGTCGAATTCGCTTCGGCGGTTACCGCTTTCGCTTTATTGTCAGCGGGATTAGCGCACGCCGCCAGAAATATTGATGCGGATAAAATTCCGATACTGACTTTTAACATTAGTTTTTCTCCTGATTTCAGCGGCTTGCCGCCGAGTTTTGCATTGTCAATTTACCGAGCAGATTTTCAAATTCAGCCTGAACGGATTTTTCCTTGTCCTGCAAATACCATCTTTGCAAGTTTTCCATCATCTGCGGTTTTTCCAAACCCTGCGCCTTCATCTCTAAAAAATAATTCATTGCAGCCTGCGGTCGCGGTCCCCAGCTTCCGATTTCTTCGAGCGTTTTCGCGTCGAGCGCGATCAGTTTCGGAATCGAACGCGCGTTGTAAGTCAGATATTTATCCATCAATTCCAAATTTTCGTCGCGCAAAACATAGCGCGTTTCGATATTCCGGCTTTCCGCCGCAATTTTTTCGATAATCGGAATATTCTGCGCCGCGTCGCCGCACCAGCCTTCGGTAATAATCAGCCAAATCATTTTGCGTTCGGCGTTTTGGGCTTTTGCCCTGAGCGATTCGCTTATCACAAAGGTCTTTTCAAGCCGGTGCATTCTTTGACGATTTAATTTGCCGTAATTAAACATCGCTTCCGATTGATTCTCGCCGGTCGTTTTGCCGTCCAAAAGCAAATCTTCAATCAGCTTTATGTATTCGACGTAGGTTATTGATTTTTCAATGTAGTTTTTCATATTATTTAACGCTTCTGTAACTTTGTTTGATACAGTTGCGCTTAAAAAATTTTAGCTTTTCTGATGTTCAACCATCCCGATTACATCACGCAGAGTGTATTCGGATAGCTTTTGTTCGATGGTTTTATCAATTTCCTTCTGTAAATTGCACAAAATCGCTTCGATATTTTTCCCGACCGGACAATTTTGGTTCGGTGTTTTTGAATGCAGCGAAAAAATTTCGCCCGGCGAAACGACTTTGTAGATTTCCGATAGTTTTATTGCCTCCGGCGTTTTTGAAAGACAAGTTCCGCCGTTTGCCCCGACTTGCGAAACCACCAAACCGGCTTCCTGTAAACTGCACAAAAGACGGCGGATGACCACCGGATTGGTATTAACGCTTTTCGCCAGATACTCCGATTTTACGCGCTCATCGCACGTTTTTGCGATCATCGTCAAAATGTGTACCGCAATTGAAAATTGACTTGTTGCCGCCATATCTGTAACAAGTTTAGTTACAATTCAAATATTTGTCAAGTGATTAAACTGCAGGATTTTCAAACAATCATTTTCAGGTCATTTCCGTCTTCTTTAATGGCGGGGTTTTCGGTGTCGGGCGGTTCTTCAATCGAAGCCGGCGGCGGCGTATCGGGCGGAACCGGAATTTCTTGATTTTCCGTTTCGTTGTCGTTTATTTGTTCAATGTCGGAGTTATTGTCGGAATTACCGTCATTTATCGGCGTGTTGACATCCGGGTTCGGCGTGTTTTGCATAATCGTTTTCTCCTTTTATTTTTCTCCTTTTATTTTGAGCGATTAACAGCAAATATTATGCCTCGAAAGAGCAGACTGAAATATCAGGATTTAGCGGTTGGGATTGTTGGACTTGTATTAAATTAAAGCAGTTTGCGTTTCTATACTGTAACTATTTGAAGTAAAATCCAGAAGAAAAAGCCGAATCTGATATTTTTCAGATTCGGCTTTTTAAGTATTGAATTTACGAAAAGTTATTTCGACGGAATTTTGATTTCGCGTCCTGCCGGAAGCACCGAATTCGGCAATAATCCGTTGTATTTCGCAACCTCGGTCGCGTTCGCTCCGGCGCGTTCGGCGACTTTCGCCACCGTGTCACCAGCCTGCGCTTTAACGACTTTGACATTACTTATCTGCGCGGAAGTCGGCGCGTTTGTCGGGCGCGAATAAGCGATACTGCTGACGTTATTTCCGGTTTGCGGCACGAAAACTTTGCCTCTTGGAGCAGGCATTCCCGGATTTGCCGCCATTAATTGGTCAACGCTGACACCGGTGCGGTTAGAAATCGTTTGCCACGTTTCACCCGCCGCCGAATTTGCCAGATTGGAATTGTTCATTTTTGAAGCCGGAATTCTTCTGAATAATGCGACGACTTCGTTGGCTTTGCCAGCCGGAACGCGAATGATATACGGCTCCGGCGGAGTCATATTCGTGCGAAGTTCCGGGTTCAGATAACGCAGATATTGAACGCTCGTGTCCGAAGCCTGCGCGACTAAATTCAAGCCGGTCGAAGCCGGAACGCGAATTTGGTCATACATCAACTGCGGCGCGGGTCGAACGTGACCGAAACCATAGCTTTGCGGGTTATTGGCGATTAAAATCGTCGCTAAAATATTCGGAACGTAATTGCGCGTTTCCTGAGGCAGATACGGATATGCCGCCCAGAAATTGGCGACTCCGGCGCGACGAATCGCGCGGTCAACATTGCCTTCGCCGCAATTATACGCGCCCATCGCCAGTTCCCAGTTTCCGCCGTAACGGTTTGCCAGAAACTTCAAATAACGAGCCGACGCTCGGGTCGCGCCTTCAAAACTGTTGCGTTCGTCAACGTAAGCCGTACGGCGCAAACCGAAACGCGCTCCGGTTCCGGGAATAAACTGCCACAATCCGCTTGCCGATGCCCACGACATTGCGGTCGGTTTCCACGCGCTTTCGACCTGTCCGAGCCACGCGACGTTTTCCGGCACGCCTTCTTCTTTGAAAATGCGGCGAGCCATTCGCATAAACATTCCCGAACGATACAAGCCGGTTTCCATCGTGCCGCGTCCGCGTCCGCGATAGTAATTGATAAACTGCTGAATCATCGGATGAACCTGAAAGCTGAATCCGAGCGATTTATTGGCGACTGCGACCATCGCATATTGAAGCTGCTGCTGCGCGACCGGATCGCTTTCGACCTGCTGTTCTTCCGGCGTAAGTTCGAGTTTCGCCAATTCGTCGAGCGGGGAAACTTCAAATTTTTGATCGTTAAATCCGATTTGCGCGTCAAAATTCGGCGAGGAACCGTTAGCGGCAGCCGATGCAATGAGCGCGGTTTCGGCAGTCGGTTTCGGCTGATTTGAAGGTCTGACTATTTTGGCAACGTCATCGGCTAAAGCGTTTTCGATGCTCCAACCGCAGGTTGATGAAAGACTGCGGATTTGCGGCAGTTGCGCGTCCGACGGAAATTCGATGCGGTAAATCGTTTCGATTAATTGACTGTAACAATCTTGAAGTTTTTGACTGGCGCGGACATTTACACCCGACATCAGAAAAATTTCGACGGATTTATTAAATTGTTCGCCGGTGTCCGAACGACGATTGTCTTTCAAACTCAAAAGTCCCTGTTTGAAATAAATTCCGGCATCGGTGCTGATTTTATTTAAGATTGCTTCGGCTTGTTCGGCTTGCTGCGGTTTTGATTCGTTTCTTCCGCCCGCGCTCGAACTGGTAATTTGCGCGAAAGCGAAAGAATTGGAAATGAAAAATATGAATGCGGTTAAACTTAAAACCTTATAAATGGTTGTTTTCATTAAGTTCGTCTATACTCCTTACGATTAATTTTCGGGGTTAGGGCGAATTAGTAGAACGACCTAAGTCTGGTAAAGCGTTAAAACTTTTAACGCTTGTTTTATAAAAAAGTTTCTTTCGTGTCAGTTTATAATAAAGGAAAGCCGAAACTTTCTCAAAGTAACACACGAAAAAAGGTCTTGTCAATATTTGAAACGTCGGTAAAATCTGGGTTTTATGATTGCGATCAATATAAATTGAATTATCTGTCAAACCTTCTTCGCCGCCCGCGCTTTCGCATTTTCAATGGTCGCTTTGCTTTCCAAAAGGGCTTCCGGGAAAACCTCGCGCACGTTCTCTACAAATATAAATGTCAAATCATCCAAAACTTCCTGCGGTAAATCTTCCAGATCGCGCCGGTTAGGTGCTGGAAGGATGACTTTTTTGATATGCGCCCGCCGCGCTGCGAGAAGTTTTTCTTTGACTCCGCCGACCGGAAGGACGTTGCCTCTTAAAGTGATTTCGCCGGTCATCGCCACATCTTTTCGCACAGGTCTTTGCGAAAGAACCGAAACCATCGCCGTTGCCAGAGTGATGCCCGCGCTCGGTCCGTCTTTCGGAATCGCGCCTTCGGGCAGATGAATGTGGATGTCGAAATTATCGAAATCTTCTTCGTTAATGCCGAGTTCTTTGGCTCTCGCTTTGGCGTATGAAAAAGCCGCCTGCGCCGATTCCTGCATCACTTCGCCGAGCTGTCCGGTTAGTTGCAGTTTGCCTTTGCCGCGCGTTTTCAACGCTTCGATAAACAGAATATCGCCGCCGACCGCCGTCCACGCCAAACCGGTAACGATTCCGATTTCGTCCTTTTTCAACGCTTCTTCCGGGAAAATCTTCGGCGAGCGAAGAAAGGTTTTAAGATTTTGCACGGTAACTTTAACCGGCTTGAAATCTTCCTCTTCTTCGGCTTTTTTTCTGGCGACTTTGCGGCTGACCTTGCCGATTTCCCTTTCAAGCTGGCGCAGTCCGGCTTCCTGCGTATATTCGCTGATAATTTTCGCCAAAGCTCTGCGGTCGAATTTTATATCTTCCTTTTCGAGTCCGTTTTCCTCGACCTGTTTCGGAACGAGATGCCGCCGCGCAATTTCGAGTTTTTCTTCTTCCGTATAACCGGACAGCGAAATAATCTCCATTCTGTCGCGCAAAGCCGGCTGAATCGTATCGAGAACATTCGCGGTCGTCATAAACATTACGTTCGACAAATCAAACGTCACGTTCAAATAATTATCCCGAAAGCTCGAATTTTGCTCCGGGTCGAGAACTTCCAAAAGTGCCGACGACGGATCACCGCGAAAATCCGCGCCGACTTTATCAATTTCGTCGAGCATTATCAGCGGATTATTCGTTTCCGCCTGTTGAATTCCCTGAATAATTCTGCCCGGCATCGCGCCGACATAAGTGCGCCGATGCCCGCGAATCTCGGCTTCGTCGTGCAGACCGCCGAGCGACAGACGAATAAATTTACGGTTTAAAGCCCGCGCAATCGAACGTCCCAGAGAAGTTTTACCGACTCCGGGCGGTCCGACCAGACAAAGAATCGAGCCTTTCGGTTTTTTCTTTAATTTGCGAACCGCGAGTGCTTCGACCATTCTTTCTTTGACCCGTTCCAAACCGTAATGGTCTTCGTCCAAAATCTTTTCCGCTTTTTTCAGATTAAGATTGTCTTTGGAAGCATTCGACCACGGCAGTTCGGTCATAATGTCGAGCCAATTCCGAAGCGTTGCTGTTTCAGCGGTGTCCGGGTGCATTCTTTCGAGTTTTTTGAGTTGCCGGAGTGATTCTTCTTCAGCGTTTTCGGGCATTTTCGCCTTTAAAATTTTGTCGCGGTAAAGTTCGATTTCTTCAAAAAGCTCGTTGCCTTCGCCGAGTTCGCCTTGAATCGCTTTAAGCTGCTGGCGCAGAAAATACTCGCGCTGCGAGCGGTCAATATCGGCGCGCGCCTGAGTATTAATTTCCTGCTGAACCGTCAGAACGTCAATTTCCTTGCTCAAAAGATCGTTGACGCGCCGCAGACGCGGAACCGGATCGTGAATATCGAGAACGCTCTGCGCGTCTTCGACCTTTAATTCGAGATTTGAAGCCGACAAATCGGCAAGTCGTCCGGCATCTTCGAGATTGGCGATAATCGCCAAAACTTCCGGCGAAATATTTTTGCCCAAAGATGCAGCGCGTTCCATCGAACCGCGCACATTGCGAACGAGTGCTTCGACTTCCAAAGAATTTTCCGGCGCGAGCGGTTCGAAAACCGGCGTAATATGCGCTTTCACATAATCGCTTCCGGCTTTTACCGAATCAACTTTGGCGCGTGAAAGCCCTTGAATTAAAATGCGAATTCGTCCGTCGGGCAATTTCAGCATCCGCATAATGACGGCGACCGTCCCGACCGTGTAAAGGTCTTCCTGCGTTGGTTCTTCCTTATCAACGTCCTTTTGCGAAACGAGCATAATCATCCGATTCTGCGTCAATGCTTCGTCAACGGCTTTGATAGATTTATCGCGCGACACAAACAGCGGAACAATCATAAACGGATAAATAACAATATCGCGCAGCGGCAAAACAGGCAGTTCCGAAGGAATCTGCATCATCGGTTCGACAACTTCGCCTTCACTCAGACCGGCTGAGAATTCTTCAACTTGACTCATCCTTTTATCTTAGCCGATTTGGAAGGAAAAACAAAAATGAGCGTTTTTTGATTTGTGAAAGTATTTCTGATTAAGCTCATTTTACTTAAAACTGAGCTTAATCATCATCATCTTTTATCCCGAACCGACTCGATCTAAAATAATTGACAAACAAATTTGTCTGCTGTATAAATTTTATGTCTATAGAACTTTCTCAGTCTACTTAAAATAACCCCAGTAATAAATTTTTCAGCACATCAGCAATTCACACTTGTAATTACAAATGTATTTTAAGCTCAAACAAAAAAACAAATAGGAAAACTAAATGAATATCAATATGTTTTGTCCATTGTCCAACAACTGTCCTC
>JALYQJ010000073.1 GCA_030855875.1 Acidobacteriota bacterium | reverse complement strand
GCCGCAAAAGCCGGACGGCGCGTTTGACCGGCAAAGTACCTTCGCGGCGAAGCAGACGATGCAGCGTTTCGCCTTCGACGTATTCCATTACGAGATAAAAAATCCCGTCCGTCGTTTCGCCGAAATCAGTAACGCTGACCGTGTTGGGATGCTGAATCGAAGCCGCCGCCTGCGCCTCGCGTCCGAATCTCGCAATCGCCTCGCCTTCCTGCAAGTCTTCGCTGTTTAATAAATCCGGGCGGACGGTTTTGACGGCAACTTTGCGTTTAGCAAACTTTTTATCTTTAGCCAGATAAACCTGTCCCATTGCGCCGCGACCCAATTTTTTCTCCAGATAATATCTGTCAGCCAGCAATTGACCGCCCGGCAGAGAATGGCGCGTCTGCGTCTGGTCGTGCGGACAAAAATTAACTTCATCGGCGAAACAAATCTCGCATTTCGGGCATTCTTTCATTCCAACTATTTTCTATGTAAACGTGTAATTTGCCAAATTAGAAATGCTTGCTTTTATTTTTTGGATATAATATACGCTTGGACAATACAAATACGCCCTGTTATAATTTTTTCGCTTTGGGTCGTTAGCTCAGTTGGTAGAGCAGCGGACTCTTGTTCTATAAAATGGGAGCCTTTATTGGTAACAATAAAGTGAAAATGTGGCTGTATGCTGGGACATCCTGAGAGCTTTAAATACGCATCTTCGGGCGTGAAAATTTTGAAGATTGGATTATCAGCAGGCAACTCTTGACAAGGTTTCGGAAGCATTATGTCATAAACCGAATAATTTATGATGTTAACAAATCCAAATAAAAAAGGAACTTTGGGAGAAATAGCCGTTTGCAAGGAGGTTTGTTTACTAGGTTATGATGTTTTTGTAGGATTCGGTAGTCACTCCAAAATTGACTTGATTATTTTGGATGAAAATTACAGAGCATTTAAGATTCAGATAAAAACCACTCGTTCCAAAAATAATGTTGTGGAAGTTTATTCAGTCAAAAATTGCTTAAATCCCAAATATAATTCTTCATATACCTGTAATCAAATTGATATTTTTGCTGTGTATGTTTATGACAAAGATTTTGTATTTTACGTAACTGCAAAAGAACTTCTTAAAAACGGCAAATGTTCTAAATTCAGATTATCAGAAAGTAAAAACGGACAATTGAAAAATGTTCGTTTTATAAATAATTATCTGGATTTCAAGAAAGCCCTCAGAGACTGTACGCCGCACACCCTAACAGCTTCGGCTGCGGGTGATGAGCCAGTCCAGACTACAACACAAAACTATTTTGTGGCTGGTGAAAGCCGGTGTGGTAAGTAATCCGCGGGTCGTTGGTTCAATCCCAACACGACCCACCAAAGTTCTTTAAAGCGAATAAAGGCTGATTTAGTAGATAAATCAGCCTTTATTCGCTTTTGATTTTTTCTCGCGCTTAACTTTTTCGGCTCGGAAAAAACTAAAAATGAAGTTTAATAATGATTCGTTTTTAATTCTCACTTAAAAAAGTGATCGAATCCATCCGCCGTCAACCGGAATTGATGTTCCGGTGATATAACTCGCGCGTTCGGAAACGAGAAAAGCGGCGAGCGCGGCAAACTCGCGCGGTTCGCCCAATCGCCTCATCGGAATTTCTGCTTCCCATTTGGCACTGGCTTCCGCCGGGCTGATACCTTCTCTTTCGGATGCCGCTTTTGCTAACTCTTCTACTCGTTCGGTGCGCGTGTAACCCGGCAAAATGTTATTAACCGTAATTCCGTGAGCCGCCGTTTCGTTTGCAAGAGTCCGGGCAAATCCCGTTACTGCCGCCCTTAGGCTGTTCGACAACATCAGATTATCAACCGGCTGTTTGACGGCGATGGAGGTGATATTTAAGATCCTTCCCCATTTACGTTCCTTCATTCCGGGCAACACGGCTCTCGTTAATTCCAAAACACTGTTGAGCGTCAGGCGCGTCGCTGTTTCCCACATTTCGCGGCTTAAATTCTCGAATTGTCCGGCGGGCGGACCGCCGGCGTTGGTCACGAGAATATCAATCCGTCCGAATTTTTCGATTCCGGCTTGCACGGCTCTCGCCACCTCTTCGGCAATCGAAACATCGGCGGCGGCGGGCAGAACTTCTACGCGCGACGTTTCGGCAATTTTCTCGCCGACTGTCTTTAGAGTTTCAGGATTACGCGCACAAATTATCAATGATGCGCCCTCGGCGGCAAGTTCTTCGGCGACGGCTCGCCCAAGTCCTTTACTTGCGCCTGCGATGAAGGCGACTTTTCCCTTTAAGCCTAAATCCATAACTATTTTTGCCTCAAATAGTCGTCGGTTTTATCAATCCAATCCTGTCGCGGCGGACTAAAAATATCCACGTCGAGCGTATCTTCGAGAGCTTCGGCTTTGTGCGGAATATTCGACGGAATGTGCAGAACTTCGCCCGCTCGAACGTCAATCGTTTCCGATTCATCCTCGCCGATCCAGAAACGCAACGCACCTTCGAGAATATAGGTCAATTGTTCGTTTTCGTGGGAGTGACGCGGGACGATTGCTCCTTTCTTGAGATAGACGTGCGCCAACATCATCCGGTCGCCGGTGATAAGCCGCCGGTCGAGCATTTCCGTAACGCTTTCTTTTGGAATATCATCCCACCGATACCATTTTACGCTTTGCTGTTGATCCATTTATTCTCCTAATTATTTTCCTAAATTTTCTGACGATGATTTCTGACAAAAAGGCTTTTTCTAATTTGGATTTTGAAATAAAATTATTAACATCACAAATACCTATGACGCATTCGGTAAGAATTTCGGCGTTTGGCGCATCTTTGTTTTCTGCTCGAAAGCGTAAGCGATTTTAATAAGCTGCGGTTCTGTGAAGGCGCGACCGAAAAAGCCGATGCCCGCCGGCAATCCGTCGACGAAACCTGCCGGAACGGTAATATACGGATAACCGGCGACCGCCGCGAGCGACCAGGTTGCGCCGACGGCGGGCGAAACAATCGCGTCAAGTTTGTCTTTTGCGGCAACCGAATCAATGCCGTCTTCACGCGCCGCTTTTCCTATTTTTTGAAGTGCCGACAGATATTCTTTATCGTTCAAATCGCCTTTGCTTTGCGATTGCGTAAAAAGTTCCTGTCCGAAAAGCGGCATTTCGCGGTCTTTGTTGTCGTCGTTATATTTAATTAAATCGGCAAGCGTTTTATAAGGCGAACGTCTTTCGGCGAGATATTTATTCAAGTCCGTTTTGAATTCATAAAGCAGAACATTCAGCCGGTCGTCGCCCATTTTACCGAAATCTTCGGAAAACTTGACATCAATCAAAGTCGCACCGCCGGTTTTCAATACTTCGAGATGGGATTCAAATATTTCCTTCGATTTCGCGTTATTCCCGATAAACTGCCGCGCTACGCCGATTCTCGCGCCGCGCAAACCGTCTTTGTCCAAGAACTTCGTATAATCTTTCGCGCCCTTTTTGCTCTGCAAAGTCGTTGCGTCGGCTTTATCCGTTCCGACGAGAACGCCGAGCAGAATCGCCGCATCCGCAACGGTTCGCGCCATCGGACCGGCGGTGTCCTGCGTGTGGGCGATTGGGATGATTCCGCTTCTCGAAATCAATCCGAGCGTCGGTTTGATGCCGACAACTCCGTTTCTCGTCGCCGGACAAATAATTGAACCGTTGGTTTCCGTGCCGACCGTTACCGCCGCAAGATTGGCGGAAACCGCCGCGCCCGAACCGGCTGACGAACCGCACGGGTTTTTATCTAAAATATACGGATTATTCGTTTGCCCGCCGCGCCCCGACCAGCCGCTGATTGATTTTGTCGAACGGAAATTCGCCCATTCGGACAGGTTCGTTTTGCCCAAAATAACCGCGCCGGATTTTCGCAATTGCTGAACGATAAAAGCATCGCGCAGCGGTGTCGGCGCGTTCGCCAGAGCCAAACTTCCGGCGGTCGTCTTCATTTTGTCCGCCGTGTCAATATTGTCTTTTATCAAAACGGGAATTCCGTGCATCATCGAGCGCACTTTTCCGCGCTTGCGTTCCCTGTCCATTTCTTCGGCGATTTGCAGCGCGTCAGGATTCGTTTCAATCACTGACTTTATTTTCGGATCAATTTCCCTGATTCTTTCCAGATATTTTTCGACGAGCATTTTGGCGGAAAACTTGCCCGATTTCATTCCGGCTTGCAGTTCGCTAATGGTTATTTCGTTTAATTCGGTGTGCGGCTCTGAAAAAACAACTTCGCTCGCCGATGTATTTTTCATAAGACTAAAACCGACAATTCCAATTGCGCCCGATCTCAAAAACTCACGGCGATTGCGTTTTTCTGTTGTCATAATAGTTAAAAAGTTGAACGACTCTTTTATTTTGTTCATTAATTTATAGCCGATTGGCTTGTCTTTTCGCAAACGCGCTTTCAAAATCAAAAGCATCCGTATAAATGATTTGTAGTTTTGTGAAATCAGGGATCGCTTGATTTGGCTGGCACTGTTTGACGATGAATCGAATATAAATAAAAACGCGAGCGTTCGTTTTTTTTACTACCAAAACTCAACCTTCAGGTTATCGAAGTAAGAAAATTCGGGATCGAAAACGCCGTGCGCGAAATGCTTGTCAAATGCGGAGTCGGGCGCAACCGAAAATTTCTGCCGACAAAATTGACCGGGTAAAATTTCAGTTCATTGAAAAATTAGCAGTCTAAACCGCGTTTCTTTTCATCTATTTTTGTGAAACACTCGAATTATCGAGTTAAAGATACATAAAAAGGAGCCTTGTTTTGAGAGAAATTTTACGCGATTATTTAGACCCGTTTTTTAATTTATTGAACTATAGAATTTTCACGCTCGGCGAAGCGCACATCACGCCGCTCAATATTATTTATTTGATTTTGCTGACCGGCTTGTTATTTTGGCTGTCGAACAAACTCAAAACTATTCTCATCGAGCGCGTTCTCGGACGAACGCATTTAGACCTCGGAGCGCGTGTCGCCATCGGCACGATAACCCGCTATTTTTTATTGTTTGTCGGTTTTTTAATAATTCTGCAAACCGTCGGAATTAATTTAACGACGCTCAATGTTCTGGCGGGCGCAATCGGAATCGGAGTCGGTTTCGGTTTGCAGAATGTCGCCAGCAATTTTATCAGCGGCTTGATTATAATGTTCGAGCGACCGATAAAAATCGGCGACCGCATCGAAGTCGGCGACATTAACGGCAAGGTTACGGGAATCGGTGCGCGCAGCACGACCGTGCGGACGAACGACAACATTACGATTATCGTTCCGAACAGCAAATTTATCGAAGAAAACGTGGTCAACTGGAGTTTTGAAGAAAATATCGTGCGGTTTCGCGTTGCCGTCGGCGTGGCTTACGACTCGGATATTAGTTTGGTCAAGAATCTTTTGCTCGAAGTCGCCCGCGAAAACAAAGACGTTTTGGAAGAACCGAAATCGGCGGTGCGTTTAATAGAATTCGGCGACAGTTCAATTAATTTGCAGCTTTGGGTTTGGACGAAAACGAAACTTCAGCGCAAAGCCGCTTTTATCAGTGATTTGAATTTTGCGATCTGGGAAAAATTTCGCGCCAACGACATCGAGATTCCGTTTCCGCAAACTGATCTGCACATTCGCAGCGGCAAAATCGAACTAAAAAAAGACGGCTTAAAAGTTGAAAATGACGCGGATGAAGGAACTGAACTCGATGAATTTGATGAAGGAAAATTTAATGTAAATGAAAAATAAATTGAGAAGAATTTGTTGATTACGTTGACGGACGCGGGGAAAATTTAAAAAAGGCTTCGCCGCTTGGTTGCTTGTCTTCCTCGACAAATTCGGTCACGTTCCGAAATTTAAAAATGCGGCTGATTTCAATAAGCAGTTTTGGGGGTTTCTACAAACAAAATAAAATTATGGATTTAAAAATCGGAGATAAATTCTCCACCAGCAAACAAATTACCGATGCGGTTGTTCGCGCTTTTGCGGAGCTTTCGGGCGATTACAATCCGATTCACTTGGACGAAGAATTTGCGGCGAAAACACAATTTAAAAAACGTATCGCGCACGGAATGATTTCCGGCGCGTTGATTTCCGCCGTTCTCGGCTACGAATTCAAAGAGCGCAGAGTCGTTTATCTATCGCAAACGATGCGTTTCGTCGCGCCGGTTTTTATTGACGACACGGTGACGGCGACGGCGACCGTGACGAACATCCGCGAAGACAAACCGATTGTTACGATTGAAACCGTCTGCACAAATCAGAACGGCGAAACGGTTGTTACAGGCGAAGGGAAAATTATGGTTTTGGATTAATTTTTTTTCTTAAATTGCCATCAAACGCCAATCATCGTTCCCGTTCCCGAATCGGTGAATACTTCGGAAAGCAATGCGTTGCGCGTTGTGCCGCTGATGACGTGGGCTGATTTTACGCCTCGTTTGAGCAAACTAATGATGTTTTGGAGTTTCGGAATCATTCCGCCCGAAGCCGCGCCGCCGCTGATGAGTTCTTCGGCTTCGGCTATCGAAAGACGCGAAATTTTTGATTCGGGTTTATTCGCATCGAGGTAAATTCCGTTGACATCCGACAATAAAACGAGCTTTTCGGCTTTTAATTGCGCGGCGATTTCCGAGGCAATCGTGTCGGCGTTGATATTGAAAATTTGTCCGTCGTCGTCCGCGCCGAGCGACGAGACGACCGGCAGATAATCGCTGTCGAGAAGCAGAGTCAAAAGATGCGCGTTAATCTGTAAAACGTCGCCGACGTTGCCGAAATCAATCGTTTCGCTGATTCCGGTGCGGCGATTCAAAATTTCCTTCGGCGGACGTTTTTCGGCGTGAACGATGTTGCCGTCAATGCCCGAAAGCCCGACCGCCGCCGTTCCGCGACGGCGCAGTGCGGCGAGAATTTCCGTGTTGATTTTGCCCGCGAAAATCATCTTCGCCAAATCTAAAGTTTCGTCGTCGGTAACGCGCCGCCCGTTAATTACGGTTTGCGCCACGCCCAATTTATTTGCCAACTGCGAAAGCTGTTTGCCGCCGCCGTGAACGACGCAAATTTTTATTCCGACCTGATGAAGTAAAGCTAATTCTTCCGCCAAAGACGCGAGATTTTCTTTATCTTCGGTAACTTTGCCGGAAAATTTGACAACAAAAGTTTTGCCTTTAAATTTTTGAATATACGGCAACGCTTCGCGCAACAAATCAAGTTTCTGTGTATTCATAAAAGACTTCAACTTATTTTATCAATTTCGCCATAATCGCCTTTTGAACGTGCAGACGATTTTCGGCTTCGTCAATCACGACCGAATTTGCCGAATCAATTACTGCGTCGGTTACGATGACGTTGCGCCGAACCGGAAGACAGTGCATAAATATCGCGTCGTTTGTTTTTTGCATTTTCGCTTCGTCAACAATCCATTTATCGCGGTAAATTTCGCGTTCTCTGATGTCTTGATCTGCGTTTCCGTAATGCCGAAAACTTCCCCAACTTTTCGCGTAAACGACTTCCGCCCCGTCAAACGCTTCGTCAATTTTGTTGACAACTTCCAAACTACCGCCGTTTTCCCGCGCTTGATTTTCGATTTCCGTCATCAATTCCGCGTCGAGTTCATAACCTTTCGGGTGCGCGATTTTTAGATCGTGTCCGAACTGCGCCGCCGCCAATGCAAATGAATTCGGAACCGCCATCGGCAAAGGTTTCGGATGCCAAGCCCACGTCAGCGTAACTTTTTTCTTTTGCTTTCCGAATTTCTCCCGAATCGTCATCATATCCGCCATCGCCTGACACGGATGGTGCATCGCCGATTCGAGATTGATAATCGGTTTGGTCGAATATCTCTCAAACGCCGACAAAATCGGTTCAAGTCGTTCCGCCTGCCAATCCTTCAAATCCGCAAAAGTCCGCACGCCGATTGCCGAAACGTATCTTTCCAAAACGCGCACGAATTCCTTCAAATGCTCGGTTTTATCCGCGTCCATCACGATATTTTCCCGATGTTCAAGCGTCCAACTCGTATTTCCCGGCTCTAAAATCACCGCGTTGCCGCCAAGTTCGTAAATTCCGACCTGCATCGAAGCGCGTGTCCGCAAACTCGGATTAAAAAACACGAGCGCGACGGATTTTCCATTTAAACTTTTACCGGCGATTTCACCTTTTTTGAATTTCAAAGCCGATTCAATAATTTGTTCGAGTTCGGCGCGTGAAAAATCGGAAGTTTTTATAAAATTGGATTTCATTTATAAATTTTATCAAAGGCTGCTCGTTTCCGCTTTTAACTGTTTCGCATCGAAACCCAATAAATCACCGATTCGCTCAATTGTAATATCTGCCGCCGGATATTTGGCGATTTCCTTTTCGTCGAAAGCGTAATGTCCCTGACGCGGGAAGACCGTCGTGACTTTCGCGCCCCAAACTTCTTTAATTCGGGTTAAAATACGGAGTTTATCGTCAACCAAAACGTAATGTTCCGCCGGATAACGCCGTTCGACATCGTGCAGTTCAAGTTCTTTGTGAATGTAAATCAAAACATTACTTTCGACTGCTTCGAGCAAACCCGAACGCTCTACTTTGCGCGGCTGAAACACGACATCGCCGTCCGTCAAAATCACGACTTTGCCGAACTGTCGGCAATGGTCTAAAACGTCGAGCGAATTCGGAAATAGTCGGTTCGCAAACGGATAATTAACGAGATAAGTCGAAACGGCGAGCAAATGCGAATCGTAAGGATTTTCAACACGATAACGCTGAAGCGCACCGAGATAATCGGCGTAACCGAGTTCGTTTCGCAATTCCTCAAAAATTTCCCAGTAACGATTGTTACGTTTTTCGCCGACTTCTTTTTCCAAAAATCTGCGTAAATCTTTCGATACGCGGTCGTTGTCGAGCAGAGTATTATCAACGTCGAAAAGAAAAACTACTTTTTCCATAAAACTAATTTAACCCGCGTTTCAAATTTCACTTGGAGAACTCGGACGCTCAATAATTTTCATCAACCAGTTCCTGCGCTCCGTCCGCCGGACTGGAAATATAAATCGCCGATTCGATATTCGTCAGCCTTCGATATTCGTCCGAAATTCTTTTCGTAAACATTTCGACATTCTCTCGTCGCACGAGATTTACAGTCGAGCCGCCGAAACCGCCGCCCGTCATTCTCGCTCCCAAAACTCCTTCGCAGCCGGAAGCGATTTCGACCAGCAAATCCAATTCCCGACAACTGACTTCGTAATCGTCGCGCAGACTCGTGTGCGAAAGCCGCATCAATCGTCCGAATTCCGTCAGATCATCTTTTTTCAACGCTTCGACGGCGTTTAATGTTCGGGCGTTTTCAGTCACGACGTGGCGGCAGCGTTTTCGGATGTTTTCCGGTAAATGTCCGGCATACTTTTCAAAATCCTCAACGCTGACATCACGCAATTGTGAAATATCCGGTAAAAATTCCTGCAACATTTCGACAGCTTTTTCGCACTCGGCGCGGCGCGTGTTGTATTCCGAACCGGCAAGTTCGTGTTCGACTTTCGAGTTGCAAATGACAATCGTCGTTTCGTCGTTTGTGAACGGAATTTGCACAGCTTCCAGACTGCGGCAGTCAATCAAAAGCGCGTGACCTTTTTTGCCCAACGCCGAAATATATTGATCCATAATGCCGACTTTCGCGCCAACGAATTCGTGTTCGGCGGCTTGTCCCGCGAGTGCTAACTGAACTCTATCAATCGTTTGACCGGAAATTTCACTAAGCGCGAGTCCGACGGAAATCTCCAGTGCGGCGGACGAAGAAAGTCCTGCGCCGGTCGGCACATTCGACGAAATCAGCAAATTCGCGCCGCGCAGTTTTGCAAGATTTCGGCGTTCGAGAATCCGCGCCGCGCCTTCGACGTAATCGAGCCAAGAACCACGCAGCTTTTGCTCAGGCGCGTCCAAATCAATCTCGCCCGCCTCGTCTAAATTTATCGAACGAACGCAAATCTTCCGGTCATCGCGGACGGCGGCGGCGACCGTCGTTTCACAATCAATCGCCATTGGAAGAACGAACCCGCCGTTGTAATCGGTGTGTTCGCCGATCAGATTGACGCGACCGGGAGCGCGAAAAAGTCTCGGCACACGCCCGTAAATCTGTTCAAAGTCAAATTTTATTTTTGAAAAGTTGGTTTTCATTTATCATTTACCATTCAACATTTATCATTCATACGAAAAACCGAATGTTAAATGTTAAATGTTCAATGTTCAATGTGTCGGCGCAGTTCCGCCGCTTTTTCTTCCGGCAAAGTGTCGTTGATAAACATTCCGGCTCCGGCTTCGCTGCCCGCTAAGAATTTCAGTTTCGTCGCCGTTCGCATCGGCGGATAAAACTCGATGTGAAAATCGAAAAATTCATAATTCGCGCCGTCCGACGGTCGGTTATTCATCGCCATAATATACGGGAAACTGACATCGAAAAGTTTGTCGTAAGCTGTCAAAACTTGTTTGAGAATCGCCGCCAAATCGCGCAATTGCTCGAGCGAAAAATCAGTCAAAGCCTCGGCGTGAGCGTTCGGATAGATGTGCAGTTCATACGGATAACGCGCGAAAAACGGAACGAGCGCGGTGAAAGATTCATTCTCAGCGACGATTCTTCGTCCATCTTTTTTTTCGTCTGCCAAAATACTCGCAATCAAATTTTCGCCGGTTTTTTCTTTGTGTTCGCGGCACTGTTTCACTTTTTGCGCCATTCGCGGCGGCACAAACGGATAAGCGTAAATTTGCCCGTGCGGATGCGGCAACGTCACGCCGACCGCTTCGCCTTTGTTCTCGAAAATAAAAACGTATTCGACAAAATCGTGCGCGTCCAAATCATTGAATCTGTCCCGCCAAACCTGCAAAAGTTTATAAATCTGCGACACGGGCTGCTGCGCCAAACTCGAATTGTGTTCGGGCGTATAGACGACAACCTCGCACACGCCCTGCGCCGGACGGACGGGATAAAGCTCGCTCGCTTCGACGGCGGGCGCGGGCGGATTCAGATGAAGGCTCGGAAATTTATTTTCAAAAACTACGATGTCGTAGGTCGGCTCGGGAACTTCGGTCGGGAAACCGCCGGGCGCGGTCGGGCAGAGCGGGCAATAACCGGGCGGCGGAAAAAACGTGCGGTCTTGCCGGTGCGTCGCCGTCACCGTCCATTCGCCGAGCAGCGGATTCCATCTGAGTTCAGACATTTTCGCTCACCTCTTTTTGCGGCTCGGCTTCTTCGTTTCCGAATGTGTAGTAAATAATGTAACGCTTGCCGTCTGCCATCGTCTCGCGTCGTTTGTGCATTTCTCCGACTGTTTTTTCCAGTTGTTTTTCTTCGTTTTCCATAGGTTAGTTTGTAATGAATTCGAGAAAATTTAACCACAGATAAGCACAGATAGGCACGGATAAGAAAATGAATTTTATCTTTTTGATTTATCTGCGTTCATCTGTGAAAATCTGTGGTTAAATTTCTTTTGCCCTTCTGCAAATTAATAAGCGAACGCCTGATAAACTTCTGCGGTGTCAATTTCATCGAGCGATTCGACGCGGGGGTTAAAACGCAAAAGATGTCTCGCCTGCACTGAAAGATTTTCCCAAATTTTTCGGGGAATGCGAATCGAAACTTCCGGTCGAAACATCCAGCGGCGGCTGTAGCCGATGACGCACATCGGACGCGGCTCGTCCGTTTTGTTCGGCGTTCCGCGATGAATCGCCCGCACGTCACGAA
>JALYQJ010000479.1 GCA_030855875.1 Acidobacteriota bacterium | reverse complement strand
CCAGCGAACCGCCATTGGTTCCAACCGGCGTTACCGTTCCGGTCGGTGATGTCACCGGCAGAACCACTACTGTTCCCGGATTGGCATTTTCCGTGATCGTCACGGTCGAACCGACCTGGAACGTGCCAACCGGCGGTGTCGTGTTTGTCGGTGTAAACGGACCTTGCGCGAAATTACAGAATCCGCCCGATGATGCCGGTCCCGCTTGCACCGTCACCGGAGCAACCGTTGTTAGACGCGGATCGAAGATCGGACCGTTCAAGCCGCCCGTTGTCGGGTTGGTGACCGCCACGTTAAACGTAAACGGTGTTCCCTGTGCTACTCCGTTACCGGCAATCTTACAAATCTTGAGCAAGGTCGGGTTAAAGACAAAGTTCGTAAACTCGACTTCGACCGTTGATGCTCTCGACGGCACGATTGCCGCGCTCGCGATAAACGAAGCGTCGTTACAGGCAGCCGTCTGTCCCGGAACAACAAACTCCAGATCGGGATTGCCGCCTGTGCCTGAAGCCAATGTAACCGTGCCGCCCGGAACGCAATCGGTTGCCGGAGGAGCCGTCACAGTCGCCGTTGTCGTAGTAAAGCCGGTCGAGGAACGAATATTAGCCGTTCTCACCTGTCCCGGTCCAACTCCCGGAATCGGGGTTAAAAAGTCCGTTTCGACAACCGCTATCGGTGTTCCGACAACAAATCTGCTGAAAGTTCCGTCAGTTTCTCTGACAAAGTCACAGAATCCGCCCTGCGCCGCAGGACCTGCCGGAACCGTGATAAATCTGGTGATCTGCGTTCCCGGTGCGATGACCGTGGAGCTTGTCGGAGCCGTCCCGCGAACTTCAAAAGTAAACGGAGTTCCTTCGGGAATGCCCGGTCCGGCAATCTTACAAACCTTGAGGATTGCAGGATTGGCACGGTTGAAGAAATTGACCGTCGTTTGCGATGCCGTTCCGCCTTCCAGAACGTCAATGTCTGCTACGCCGCCGCCCGGATTCGTGAATACACATCCGGTAGTTGACGCTGGCGGAAGCGGGGTTCCGTTAGCCGGTGTGTTAGAACAAGCTTCCGTATTACGAATGCCCACACCGAGTGTAAGACCGTTAAATCTGTCAGCCGGGAATGTCGAAGCTGATTCCAGTGTGAATCCGTCTCTGCCGATTTCCGTCACCAGAACGTCAGCCGGTGCCGGGAATGGTCCCGGTGTCGTCGGAACATTGACCTGAATCGGTCCGCTGCAGGCTCCGACCGGAACCGCGAATACCATGTTCGGAAGCGCGTCAATCGTGAAGTTGAAGAATCCGGTTACGTCCAGCGAATCGGCAGTAGTGCTACCCATAGCCAGTGACGCACGTTTACAAATTTCTACTACAGCATTAACTGCAAATACGTTGGTAAAGGTGACGACCGTTTGATTCGAGATGCTGCCTTCACGAATATTGACTACTGCTGTTCTCAGCGGCAGATTAACCGTTCCTAACGATCCGGGAACCGTTGATTCAACTCTAATTAAGCGGAAACGTCCAGAGAACGTGCCAGATGGAAGTGTACGACCATCGAGTAATTCTTCAATGGTGACAGGACCGGCGGGAAGATCAATCGGACCCGTGCATCCGCCGACCGGTGCTTCACGAACGATGCTGCCGATTCTGAATGCAAAGACTCTGCCTGTTAAACCTTCCGAACCGGCAGCTTTACAGATTTCAAGAATACCTGTTCCGCCGCCGACCGCTGCTTCGGTCAACTTCACTTCGCCGTTGAGCGAAAGCGTTCTGCCTTCGACCTTTGCGCCCGCTCCGACTTCGATTGTGTTCATCGCCAGAATACTGGCTCTGAAATTCACGCCTTCGGCTACTTTCGCTGTGTCGTTCGTCACGAAAAATACATTCTGCGGCTCGGCTCCGTTGACAAAAGTGATGCTGAAATCACTTTCTGCCCGCAGCGCACCCGCCATTCTGAAGATAAAGATCGCGTTCTGATCGCCGCCGCCGTCGAGAACCAATTCGCCCGACAGTTTGGCTGACGGTGCCGAATACGATCCCGCACGATACGAACCGTTCGATAACGTGTTCAGTTTCGTTGACGGCAGTTGGTTGATCGCGTTAAACGCGCCCGACAAATCCTGACGGACACGCGAACCTTCTGCGCCGTCACGACTGGCAACGCCTTTGCTGCCTTTGATCTGTGATTTGCCGTCATCGCTGATTCCTTTGTCGGCGAAAACCGTGTAGCCGGTCGCCCCTCTGAAATCGAGAGCGATTCGCAGCATTTCCGCCGTCGCTACATCAGCAGGAGCGGTTTCACGCGATTCCTGCGCTGAAACCACACCGTTGGTGCTGGTTCCCGGCACGACAAAGAACCCTACACCGGCAAGTGCGGCGAGGGTAAAGAGTGTCATGAGATACAAAGTCTTCGTGCCGACCCGGCGCGGAAAACTTTTCTGAATATTCATTTTCATTTTGGTATTCCTTCCTTCCTTAATTTAAAATTTGATTAATGGTAATGTTTCATTTTATGCCGCATAAAAGAGCGGCAATAATAAGAAACTCGCGTCCCATCCAAAAGTTATACAGTTGCCCGCAAACTTCGTTAGCTAGGTTTTTATTGGAGAGCAGTAAAATCAATCAGGAAAACTCCTTAAAAATTAACTTGTTTCACTTATTGATATTCTCTACCGTCTAGCTATTCTAGGGTAAAAGATATTTTGTGTCTACTTAATAACGTCCTAAAAACTTCATAAATATATATTTAAATGTTTTTTTTTGACGTTCTCAAAGCTAATGATTGTTTACAACCATTACTTACTCTACGATATGACGAATCATATTTCCCTTATACATTGATAATTACGGTAATGTTCCTGTTTCATCGTTTGCCGTGACTTCATAAACTTATTGTTTATTATGCAGCTAAAAGTTGCCGTCATTTTCAATCTTCTTGTAGAAAGTTTCAACCGCAAAGGAAATCCATTTTTTATTTTCATTTGTTAAGATTTATTCATTCTGCAATTCTGGCGACCAGCAGCCAGCACAAATATTTAATTGAACCTTTATATAAATGTTTTTCAATTTCTCCTTGTAAATATTATTCAATCACTTTTTTCAATTACCACCTGAATTTTAGTAATATTTGCTCTTCGCTTTGTCACTATGCTTAACTTATAGAAAGTAAGAATTAATAAGGGGGAGAAATAAATTGAATATAAATCTAAAACCAACCGGCACTCAGGTTGTAGTTGTTTTCGGTGCGTCGAGCGGCATCGGTCGTTTGACGGCTTTGGACTTGGCAAGAAAAGGTGCGAAAGTTTGCGTTGCGGCGCGAAGCGAAGAGGGATTAAAATCACTCGTCGCGGAAATTGAAGAAAGTGGCGGCGCGGCTTTTTATGTTTTGGCTGACGCGGCAGATTTCGATCAAGTCAAAAGCGTCGCCGAAAAATGCGTCGAACGCTACGGCAGACTCGATACTTGGATTCATTCTGCCGCCGCCTTTTTATTTTCAACCGTCGAAAAAACCGAGCCGGAAGAATACCGGCGCATTTTCGAGGTCAATCTTCTCGGACAAATTCACGGCGCGAAAGCCGCGCTTCCTTATCTTAAACAAAAAGGCGGCGCGTTGATTCACATTTCATCGGTCGAGGCATTTTACACCGCACCGTTTCAGTCGGCTTACGGCGCGTCGAAACACGGGCTGCACGGATTCTTACAAGTTCTTCGCGTCGAACTCGCGCACGATAAAATTCCGGTTTCCGTCACGGAAATTCTGCCCGCCGCGATCAACACGCCGATTTATGACAAAGGGCGAAATAAAATGCCTTTCAAATCGCGTCCCGTGCCGCCGATTTATCATCCGCAGATTGTTGCGGACGCAATTCTTTACGCCGCCGAAAATCCGGTGCGCGAATTAATTGCGGGCGGTGCCGGTGTCGGCGTGGTTTATGCCGAAGCGATTTCTCCGACCGTCGCCGATTTTGCCGCTTCGACAATCGGTTACAGCGGTCAAAAAACGGATGAACCGAACCAGCAAACCGAAGACAATCTTTTCGAGCCGATAAATGGTTACGACAGTGTTGAAGGCAGATTTTCCGATGAACAATTGAATTTCGATCCCTACACGAGCCTGAAAACCAGTCCGGCTTTGAAAAATTCCCTGCTTCTGGCGACCGGCATCGTCGGCGGATTTTTGGTTTACAAAATTTTTAAGAGTAAGAAGGTTTAGATGAAATCATTAATAAAAAAAGACACGCAGCAACTTCGGCGCGAACTGCAAAAAGGCGACAACGAAGATTTGAATTTGCGGCGCGGCGTGATTGCGCTTTCGCTGCTCGGAATCGGCGCGATGACGGCGGTCACGCTCTTTCAAACCGGAATTATCAAACATTTGCCCGACCCGCCGATTCCGGGTTTTGATTCGGATAAAGTTAATTCGTCGGATACGGCTTACGCTCTGGGCGTTCCTGACGGCGCGGTTTCACTGGCGAGTCTGGCGGCAAACATTCCGATGGCGGCGTTCGGCGGAGAAAATCGTGCCGAGCAGCAGCCTTTGATTCCGCTTGCTATCGCCGCCAAAACCACCGTCGAAGCCGCCGTCGCCGGTTGGTATTTTTATCAAATGCCGACTAAAGAAAAGGCTTGGTGCGGTTACTGCATCGTCGGCGCACTCGCCAATTTCGGCATTGCCGCGCTTGCTCTGAAAGAAGCCAAAAAAGCGTGGAAAAATTTGTAGAGTATATCTATCCTCTTTAAATCATTCACAAAAAAAGCCTGCCGTTCAATAAATTATTGTTCCGGCGGGCTTTTTTCAGGTTGAAATTGAGTATTACGCTTGCGATTATTCTGTCACGGTTTATCCGTGCCGATTTTCAAAGTTTTGATGCGCCGGTGCAGATGGCTGCGGTCTACGCCCATCGCTTCCGCCGCTTTTGAGATATTGCCATCGGATTCGGCTAATTTGCGAGCGATAAATTCGCGCTGATAGGCTTCTGTCGCTTCTTTGAAAGACGGAAAACGATAGCTCGATGACGGCGGAATTTCTTCGGACATAAACGGCAAATCATCCGCCGCGATTTTTTGTTTCGCGTTCATAATAACGATGCGCTCGATGGTGTTTCTCAATTCGCGGACGTTACCGAGCCAACCGTAATTTTTCAGAGCTTCGATTGCGCTCTCGATAAATGCTTTTGGCTTTTTCCCGTAATTATTTGAAAACTTACGGTTGAAATGCTCAACCAAAACCTCAATATCTTCCAGACGGTCGCGCAGCGGCGGAATCTGAAACGGGATGACGTTCAAGCGATAAAATAAATCGTGGCGAAAGTTGCCGTCTTCGATTAAATCTTCCAGACGTTTGTTCGTCGCGGAAATAACGCGAACGTCAACTTTTACGGGCGTGTTGCTGCCAACCGGCTCGAATCTTTGCTCTTCCAAAACGCGCAGCATTTTTGCCTGAACACGCGGCGACATATCGCCGATTTCGTCTAAAAACAAAGTTGCGCCGTCAGCGATTTCAAATTTTCCTTTTTTCGCCGCAAGCGCACCGGAGAACGCGCCCTTCGCGTGTCCGAATAGTTCCGATTCAACCAAATCTTCGGGAATCGCGGCGGAATTTATCTCGACGAACGGCGCGTTTTTTCGCCGTGACTGTGCGTGAATCGCCCGCGCCACCAATTCCTTTCCCGTTCCCGATTCGCCGGAAATCAAAACGCGCCCGTCGGTGGGCGCGACAATCGCAATCTGTTTTCGCAACGCCCGCATCGCAACCGAATCGCCAATCATCGCGTATTCTTCGGCTAAATCTTTTTGCAAATGCGCGTTGACGCGCTCTAATTCTCTCTGCTTGATTGCGTTTCTGACGGTGAGAACGGTTTTTTCGAGCGATAAAGGTTTTTCGATAAAATCAAACGCGCCGAGTTTCGTCGCATTGACGGCAGTTTCGATATTACCGTGACCGGAAATCATCACGACCGCCGAATCATTTCCCTGTTCGCGCAGTTTTTTCAGCGTTTCCAAACCGTCAATTCCCGGCAGCCAGACATCGAGCAAAATGCAGCCGAAATTTTTCGTTTCAACCGATTTTAGGCAATCTTCGCCCGATTCGACAGTTTCTATCTCAAACCCTTCGTCTTCCAAAACGCCGCGCAGAGTTTCACGAATACCGCGTTCATCATCAACGATTAAAATTGAATTTGACATATTTTATGGAGTGACGGTAACCGTACCGAATTGCCGAAAATGTTTGTCGAAGGAAAAAGCGTATGAGATTCCGAACTTTTCGCAGACTAATTTGCTTGAACAATCGGTAAAACTCCAATCTTTATCCGAGAATTTCTGGAAAATTTTCCAAGTCTGCAAAATGTCTTCTTCGGTTAAAAAATATACTTCCGCCAACGAATTATCAAAAATTAATTTACCAAATTCCAAAGCCTTTCGGTTTTCACCTCTCGACCGAAGCAAAGTGAGCGTTTCATCTACAATATAGTTGGTAGTAAATAGCAATTCTCTATTTTTATTCAGCCATAATTTCGCTTTTTCGTGGTCTTCATCATCGCTAACGACACCGGCAAACCACCCTCCCGAATCTACAAAAATCATTTCTCGTTCGCCTTCCCGTATAAAATTCGGTCGTGGTCACGGTTTGAAAACTTTTCACTTTTCCCCTCCATCGGCAAAGCGGCGATTTCCGCCAAAAGTTCCGATGGAAGTTTTTTTTGTTCGCTGTTTTCCGTCACAAGAACAATTATTTCAACCTTCGTGCCATCGGAAACGGTCAAAGGTTTTTCGGGACGCAAAACTCCGTTTTCATAAATTGCTGAAATTGTTTGACTCATACTTTATGCTTCCTAACTTTTATTAATGCAAAAATTAAAGTAATAAACTGTCGAAGTGAGCTACAAAATATATAAATCCAACTAGCAACACTTAAACTTTGTGTGGCTTCAAGCAAACCGCCAGGCTTAAGTTCATAGATACCTAATGCTTGCATTTTTAGGTCATCGTTTATTGAATAGCTCCAATACGAAATTATTAAAGCAAAACCAACTAGCCGCAAAATTTGAGTTGTTATAAAAAATTCCTTCGATTTTGAGAAAAGCAAAGTAAACCGAATGGCAAAGGTTAATCCAATTCCGAACTGAAAGACACTAATAAGCAAGGCTTTACCCAAGTTATAGTCCAAGTAGCTTGGGTATTCATAGATGAGTTTCCAATATGAATCAAGGCTCAAAATAGCAATGATTGAAATAAGAAAAGCAGTTAGTTGCGAAAGAAACCGCATTTTCTGAGAAAGTTTTTGATATTCTTCAAGCCATTTTGCAAACATAATTTCACCTCAAATTACTATAGGCAATTCTAC
>JALYQJ010000092.1 GCA_030855875.1 Acidobacteriota bacterium | reverse complement strand
TCAAACAAACTTTCAATTTCCACATTTCTCAAATGTTCGAGCGCGTTATTAACTTCAGCAATTGCTTTTTCGGTTAACTCAGCCGCGTTGTAATTTGAATTATCGGCAACTTCCGTTTTCAAAAAATCAAACTGCGCCTGATTCAATTGTTCGCCGCGAGCGTAAGTTAAAAGACGGTCAATGCTGCCCGCTATGTGGCGCAGATGAAAAGCGGCGGACGGCGAATTGTTCGGGCGCGACAGCAATTCTTCGTCGCTCAAATCCGGCGCAAATCGCTCTAAGTCCGTAATCGCCTGAACAAGCGAGTGCGCGGCGGGCATCACAATCGGCGCGTATCCTTCTAGTTTTCCGTCTAGCCAAGCCTCATTTCCCATAAATAAATTTAAACAAAATTGAGAATAGAAATTGAAATAAACCTCACACAAATGGAATTTGCCTCTGAATCTTACAAATTCAATTTTGGGCGATTAAGTTTTTAACCGTCGTCAGCTCGCGGTCGAAATTATTGCCAATATCGTCAAACTGTTTTTTGACTGTAATATCGGGAATTACGCTTTCGTCTTTTTGCGATTTCAGCGGTGCTTGAAAATAAACGGGAATATCAATTTCGACTTTTGAATTCGGTAAACTCAAGAAAAAATAATTGCCGCCGTTGATGCCTTGTTTATTGCCGCCGCCGGTTTGCCCGACGATTTTTGCGAGATAGTTTTTCTGCGCGTAATCTAAAAATTGAAATGTTGCCGAAGCGTTGCTTGCGTCGGCAATAATATATGCTTTGCCGCGAAAATTATTTTTGTCGGGTTCGACTGCCGGATACTCTTCGCGCCCGGTAATTTCATAATACCTTTCGTCATATTTACGAAAGGTATTCGCCGGAACGCCTTTTTTTAGAATTTCTTTTAATTCATTGCTATAAGTGTCGAGATTATTGAGCAATTCGGATTGTGCCGCGACGTTTCGCACCAATCTTCGGCTTTCCGCGTAAGGAGCGAGTTTTTCGTGCGCCAGATAACGCGAAAGTTCAAAGCCGACATCCATACTTCCGCCGCCGTTTCCGCGCAAATCAATGATCAAATTTTTGATACTTTTCGAGCGAAGTTCGGTGAACGCGTTTGCCATAAATTCTTTGAACTTAACAGTTTTCAAACGCCACGTTATTGAATTATCAATCTTCAAATAGCCCGTCGAATTGTCCTGAATTTCAAATTTCCAACCGTCGTCATAAGTCGGAGATTTTCCGTAACGCTTCGTCATTTCTGCGGTGCGTTCGGCTTTGGTCATCGCCAAAACTTGGAATTCGGTCGGCTTTTTCGCGGCAAAATCAACCGCTTTGACGGTTAATACATCGTCTTTCATCGGAAAAAGTAGCGGAAAATACCAATCGAAAAGCGCGTAAGTTTCGGCTTCGCTGCGATTGAGTTCGATTGATTTAATGCGATGCTCAGTCGTGCCGTTTCCGTCCGCTTTCGTAACAGTCAACAATTTTTCGGTAATTTCCTTAACCGAAATACCATTGATTGAAACGATTTCGCTGCCCTTCGATAATTTTTTCGAGGAAGCGTTTTCCGCCACAAACATTCTGCCGTTAATAATTTGAAAATAAAACGGCAGATAATTTTTGCGATTAAAAAGATTTTCTCTTAATTTATCGCTCTGATTATACGGATTGGCGTAAGTATGTCCGCAATTCAGTTTGCCGGTAAATTGTGAAATGAGTATAAAAAACGCGCCTTCTGACATCGGTTTGCCAAGTTTGGCTTCCAGTTCCGCAAAATTTTTCTCCAAACTTTCGGGCGAATTGTAACGGTAAATTCCCGGATGAATCGCCGTTAAAGTCTTTTTAAAAACCGCGAAATCCTCGTGCATTTGCGACGCGGAAAGAACTTTAACAGGCGCATTACTTTCGACAACCCGTTTCAGCGTATACACATTGCGAAACGTCCAGGGCGCGCGCGTTTCCTTCAAAATCGTCAGAGTGTCGTTTGAGAAAGTAATGGTTTTTCGCGTCGGCTCAATCGTGTCGCCGTCCTGCGTTTTTCCAAGCAAAACAATCTTGCCCGCTTCGCCCGATTCAATAACAAACTCCGTCGCGTCGTCAAAATTTTTTTTGCCGCCGTATCAATTCTTTCCTGTGTGGCGGATTTATAAATCTTGCCGAAATCATCGTAAATCGTAAAAACCTCCGCCGAATTTCCGTCCGCCACCGATTTGAACGTGATAATCGTGTTCATCACAACGCGCTTGTTCGATGTGTAATCCTGATATTCGAGTGTGCCTTGCCATCGTCCTTGGACAGCCTGAAAGAAAGTTTTGCTTTCCTGCGCGAAGACATTGAACGATAAAATCACCAAACTCAAAATTGCCGTAAAAAATAATTTATTCATTTGTTCTCTCTCAAAAATTTTTCTGTAAACCTATCTCAAGATTGCGTTTTCAAATAATAAAAATCGCTTCAAATTGTAATTTGAGGCGATTTTGTGATGATTTGAGTCGGGAAAATTATTTGAAGCTAACCTGTTTTGTCTCTGTGTCGTTGGTCGGGCGAAACGAAACGCGCGACGTTTTCGTTCGCCAGAGCGCGATGTTTGGTTTTTCTGCCGTGAACTCGTTCGCGCCACATTTTGAAACTCGACGTTTTCATATTTGCCCGCATTATTTTGATCACTTCCGACTCGGAAACGCCGAATTGATCTTTGATAACATCAAAAGTCGTGCGGTCTTCCCAAGCCATTCCGATAATCCGGTCAACTTCGGCTTTGGTAAGCTCTTTACTCATATCGTTAATACAACATCTCAGCAACCTCGCGCCCTGTTTTCATAGCTGCATTAAGCGAAGGATAAGCGGTATAATCTCCGCAGCGATAAGTGTGGTCATTAACTTTTAAATTACTTTCAGTCGCTGAATTTTGGAAAAATTGCGGCAGTGCTTCGGGTATTTGGTAAGTTTTCAAATGCCGCCACGCATCTTCCTTACCAAACCATTTAACTAATTCAGCTTGCACTTTTTCTTCCAAAACATCATCCGAAACATCTTTATTGCCGACAATGCTGACCGAAATCAGCGTTTTACCGGCGGGCGCGGATGTCGGCACAACGTCGGACATTACGAGTAAATGGTCAATTAATTCGTCTGTATTTGAATTGATTACTAGATAAGGTTCACCTTTCATATTAAGCGGAACATCGCTCTCGAAATACAAGCAGACGGTGCTGTTAAATTCAACTTTCGATTCTTCGCCAAGCAGTTTCGCCGCCGTTTTGGCATCGGTTGCCAAAACGATGTTGTCGGCTTCGATAATTTCTCCGTTATCGAGACAAACCGTTTTGCCGCTGATTTTTTTAACCGTAGTGTTGAGCCGAATTTGGTTCGGAGACAAATGCGCGGCAATCTGTTCGGGAATCGCCTGCATTCCGTTTTCGGGAATAACCACGTCGCCTTTGGCAAACTGGTTGTATAAAAATTTGAAGAACTTCGAGCTGGTTTCGAGTTCTTTTTCGAGAAAAACGCCGCGAAAAAAAGGCTCAAAAAATCGGTTGATAATCGTCTCCGAATAGCCGTAATTTCTCAGAAAAGAAATGGTGGATTCGTTCGGGATTCGGTTTGCAGCGTCGTCCGGTTCCGCCGCGTTTCGCGTCTCCAGATTGAGCTGCAAAACCTTTGCTTTATCGAGTAAACTTCCGACCGGAGAAAATAACGCCTGCGGTGCCGTCCAAATATCTTTGAGCGGATTCGGCATCACAAAAAAGTCGCTGCCGTTTCTGATTCGCGCTCCCGAAGGCAGTGTCTTGAGCCGCAAGTCTTTGTAATTCAACAGTTGTTCGGCTTCAGGATACGATGTCAAAAGCACCTGAAAACCTCTGTCCAGCTTAAATCCTTTGATGTTATCCGTTCGCACACGCCCGCCAACGCCGTCTGATGATTCTAAAACCAAAGCATCAACGCCCTTGTCCTTCAAGTATTTCGCACAGGTCAGCCCGGCTGTTCCCGCACCGATAATTACTATCATATTCAAAAAATTAGTCTTTTTTCGTTTTTATAAACTTAATGATAAATGATTTTTCAGTAATATTGTATTGTGCTTTATTATCCGCTCGGTTCATTATTTCCTTTTGTTCCTCCGACATTTGTCGCTGCAAAATTTCACTTCGTCCCAAACCTTTTCCCACTTTTTTCGCCACGCGAACGGCTTGCCGCATATTTCGCAGATTTTTTTCGGCAAATTTTGTTTTTTGACATTTTTCATCAATCGAATTCGGGCAAATTACTTGTCCGCGCAAACGGAAACGCGGCGATTTTCGTGACGGAATGATAGGTGTCGAGACTTGAAATACAGACATCTTCGACCGCATTCAAATCTATATTTCCGTTTTCGAGCAGAGCGTTTTCAGGGAAAATCAGATGCTCGATTTCGCCGATAACTAAAATCGTATTGTTAATTTTGATCGGAATTTCTTCAGCGAATTTTAAGCCGATTTTAATATGGCTTTCCCCAACGAATGGAGCGGCGAAGTCTGCGTGAAATTCTTCGGTCAACGCGCAGACCATAAATTCGGAAACCTCGCGGTCAAATTTTGCCGAAGTGTAATGCGCCTTTTCGACGAACGATTCGTGAACGTGATTGATCGTATAAAAGCCGGTTTGTTTGATGTTTTCGTAAGTGTGGCGTTCGACTTCGGCGACCGGACGCATAATAAATCCGAGCAGCGGCGGATTTGCGCCGATATGCACGACCGAACTGAAAATCGCCAGATTCGTCTGTTTTGCTTCGGAAATCGTCCCGATTAAATTGGCGGATTTATAACCGCTGATCGAATTAATCAAATTTGCGCGTGCGATTTTCCCTAATTCACCAAATTTCTTTCTCGTAAAATGTTTCATTTCAGCTTAAATTTTCTTTTCGATTTGCGGCAAAACTTCCGTAATTTATGTTTCAAACATTATAATGTTTCAAACATTTATTTTTGCTTTTTCGTAAAATTCCTTCGGCGAAACGCCCGTGAATTTTTTGAATGCGCGATTAAACGTCGCTTTTGAATTAAAGCCGCAATCGAACGCGATCCCGAGCATCGTCAGATTTTCCGCGCCGCCGTTTTTGAGTTTTTCCTTGACTGCTTCGACGCGGAATTCATTAACAAAATCGTTGAAATTTTTGCCGAAACCGCTGTTGATCGTGTAAGACAAAACCGCCGAATTAATACCGATTTGTTTTGAGAGATCAGCCAGCGTCAGATTCGGTTCAAGATAAAGTTTCTCAATCTGCATCAGGGTTTGCAAGCGATTTCTGAATTTTTCAAGGTCGTTTTCGGACAGCGGATTTTTCTTCGTTTCAATTTCTATTTTTTCAGTTTCCGGCGGCGTGAAATTTAATTCAATAGTTTGCGAACGCAAATAACCCGCAATCGCCAGGTAATAAACTGCAAGCGCGTTGGCAAAACTAAGCCAAAAAAACTGCATATAAGAAAGTTTAAAGACAAAATTATTGGTCAAATTGAAAAGCGCGATCAGCACCAAAATCGCCGTCGAAACATACAGAAAATTTCGCAGCCAGTCGAATTTTATTTTTTCCGTATCGGAAAAATTTTCGTCGAGCCATATTCGATATTTCCGGTAATGTTTGAGACAAAGAAACAATAGAAAAGCATTAAAGGCAATAGAAGTAACTGCATAAAAAGGTGAAATGTAAGGAATGTGAACCGCTTTTTCATACCAGTTTTTGAAATCCGTACTTTGAGCAAAAGCCCAAAATTGATAAATGTAAAAAACGATTGCAGGAATGAAAAGCAGCCAATCGCGTCGCGTCAGACGGCGTTTGTTGTTGGTCAAAGTCTGGACATAGAGATAAATCAAAACGCCGTAAGCGAACGGATTATCAAATGGAAAAAAGGTCAAATCCTTGATGTTTTTAAAGACATCATAAACGCCGGCAAACCCGATAAAGTCCGAAACCGTGCTGAGACAAAGCAAAATCAGCAACGCCGCCAGCCAAAAATCCGATTGATTTTTTCTTTGAAAACTGCGAACAATCAGCAAAACCGCAAAGATTAAACCTTGCAGGATGCCAATAAACAGAACTATACTCCGCTGATTAAGAAAATCTATCTGCACAAATTGTCGGTTGAAAGAAACATTTACCGATGAATTCGCTGAAAATGCTTTCCGGGATTCAAAATTATCCTCCGATGAAGCTCATCGAGCGCGACGCGGGCGCAAATTCTTTATCATTGATCGTGTGCCGCGCTTCTTTTTTTAAGACGACGGCGCGGATGAATTCGACGATTTCCGCGCGGGTCGCGCCGCCGCGCATGACATCGCGCAAATTATGTTCGGCGGTAGAAAAAAGACAGGTGCGAATTTGCCCGTCAGCCGTCAGGCGAATGCGTGAACACGCGCCGCAGAACATTTCCGTAACCGGCGCGACGACACCGATTTCGCCCGGTGCGCCGTCGGCAAACTTGTATCGCCACGCGGTTTCCGCGCCGCGCGATTTTTCCTTTAATTCGAGCGGAAAAGCGGCATTTATTATCTCGAAAATCTCGCGTCCCGACACGATTTGCTCGCGTTTCCAGCCGTGACCGGAATCGAGCGGCATAAACTCGATAAACCGCATCTTCAAATCGTTCTCGCGGGCAAAACGTGCGAATTCCGGCAATTCGTGTTCGTTGCGTCCGCGCACGACGACGGCGTTTATTTTAATCGGCTGTAAATCTGCCCGCTGCGCCGCCGCGATTGCCGCCAAAACTTCGTCCAATTTATCAACACCGGTTATCTGTCGGAAATTTTCCCGATCCAAACTGTCGAGCGAAATCGTCACGCGGTCGAGTCCGGCTTTTTTCAAACCGTCGGCTCGCTGCGGCAGCGCAAAACCGTTGGTCGTCAAAGCCAAATCCTTTAATTTTGGATTTTGGATTTTGGATTTTGGATTCTCTTTTTCTAAATCCTGAATCCTGAATCCTGAATCCTGAATCTTGAGCCTTGCGAGTTTTGCGATTAAATCTTCGATATTTCGCCGCAGCATCGGTTCGCCGCCGGTCAGACGGATTTTTTCGATGCCTAACGAAACGAAAATTTCGCTGATGTATTCGATTTCTTCAAAGGTCAGAATCGTTTCCTTACGTGCCAACGGCGGTTCACCGTTTGGCAGACAATAAAAACACCGGAAATTGCAGCGGTCGGTCAGGCTGATTCGCAAATCGCGGATTGTTCGATTGTGTGCGTCGCGCAAAGTCATTGATTTAATGATAACGCGGAACAGAGCAGGTGAGAAATCAGGAGGCAGAAATCAGAAATCAGAAGTGGGAAATCAGAAGTGGAAGACTGAATCTTCCTTTCTCATTTCCGGTCTCATTTCCAGCTTCTGATTTCTGCCTTCTGATTTCTCACTTCTCACCTATCAACGCTTTGGCGTTGCGCTGTAAGCCGCCAAGTTTGGCGCGTTTGATTGGGCTGCGGCGAAATCTTTCGGCGTATTCTTCGGGCGCATACGACAAAATTTCACTCAAATCGGCGGAAGTTTCAGCGCGGCGCGGCTCGAAGGCGGTTTCTTCGGTCGGTTTCTCGAAACGATTCCACGGGCAAACGTCCTGACAAATGTCACAGCCGTAAAGCCAGCCGTTTAAGTTTTCCGCGATTTCTTCCGGCAATTCCGGCGCACGAAGTTCGATGGTAGCGTATGACAGACATTTATTTGAGTCAACGATGCGCGGCGCGACGATTGCCGAAGTCGGACAGGCATCGAGACACATCGTGCAGGTTCCGCAAAAATCGGCAACGGTTTCGGTTTCATATTCGAGTTCAAGATTGAGTAGAATTTCGCCTAAGAAAACCCACGAACCGTAATCTTTCGTAATCAAATTCGAGTGTTTACCGATCCAGCCCAAACCGGCGCGAGCCGCCCACGCTTTGTCCATTATCGGCGCGGTGTCAACGCAGATTTTACCGTCGGCTTCGGGTTTTTCCGCTTTTATCCAATCCAGCAATTCACGCAGTTTGTCCTTCAAAACGTCGTGATAATCGTCGCCCCAAGCGTAGCGCGAAATTTTCCCTTTTTCTGCATTTTCTTCGTGTTCGTGCGGGGTGTAATAGTTGAGCGCGACGGCGACGATTGATTTTGCTCCGGGAAAAAGCAAGGTCGGATCGGATCGTTTTTCCGGTTCTTTTTCCAACCAAGCCATCGCGCCGTGAAAATCTTTTTCGAGCCATTCGCCGAATCGTTCACCGTCTTCGCGCAAAGGTTCGGCGCGGGCGATTCCGACTTTATGGAAGCCGATTTCGAGAGCTTTTCGTTTAATTTTTTCGGTCAGAGAAAACATCTGTAAATTCAGATTAACAAAAAAAGCCGCCCGAACCGAAGTTGGACGGCTTTTGTGTAATTAACAAACCGGCGGTTTAGAAATTAAACTTCATACCGAACTGAAATTGGCGCGGGTCGAACGCCGAAGTCGGTTCGCTGAAATATTTGCCGCCTTTACTGCGTTCGCCGAAGGCGTTGACAACCTGATAAAACGGGTTCGCCGCTGCTTCGTTAAAGCGGTTGAACAGATTGAATCCTTCCGCGATTAAATCGAGGCTGACCCGTTCGCCGAAACGAATTCTTCTCGTCAAACGCATATCGAGCGAGAAATAATTGTGCGTGATTCCACGGTTGCGTCCCAGATTTCCGCTGACCGGAAAAGTGGAAAATCCTGCCGGACAATCAACCAGATTGGAACATAGAGTTCCGTCGGGCAAAACGCTCGGACGTTCGTTGCTGCTTTGGAAATCGCCGTTGGCATCGTTGACCGTCAGAATATTAAACGGGCGACCCGAAGAAAGTTCGATAATCGGCGCGATTGTAAAATCCGACAAAAATCTTCGGTATCCGTCACCCGACCGCCAGTTTTCCGGCGACGAAATCACGCCGCTGAAAACGAAACGATGCCGCTGGTCAAACAGGGAATCCGAGCGTTCGGCACGGAAATTCGTGTTGTCCTGCGGTTTGAGAAGCGTCTGCAAATCCGAAGAATCGTCAATCGAATGCGACCACGTATAAGACGCAAGAAATTGAATATTCGTCGAAAAACGCTTTTTCATTTCGAGATTCATCGCGTTATACGAAGAATTTCCGTCCGACAATTGCGCGTTGACATCGGCATAAGAATTAATCGGTCCCGGCGTTCGCAAACTGCCCGCGAGCAGCGAATCGAAAACAGGTTTGTCCAAGCCGGTCAATGCTTTGACGAAGAAATAATTCGGTCCGAGCCGTCGGAAAAAGTTGGCGGCTATCGGCGAAACGACGGTTTGACCTAAACCGTTGCGACCGATAAAGCCCGGCACGACGACCGTGAATCCCGGCGGGCAAGTCGTCGGAGTGCAGCTTGTCGGCAAAGAGAAAAATGCGGCTTCGGTCAAATTATTCGGAGCGCGTCCGGCAAAGCGGCGGAAATTATCAACCAGCAAATTTGACTGAACATTATTCACGTCCTGCGGATGCGCGAGATGACGCGCGTTGACCGTGATATAACTCGCCGAAACAATCGTATTTCTGCCGAGCTGCCGCTCGATTGCCAGATTGCCCTGAATAGCATACGGATATTCAAAATCCTTTCCGACGTGCAAGGTAAACGGCAGAATCGGTCCGAATCCGGTAAATGTATTCGGATTAAACCGCTGGAAACCTTGCAAATATTGGGCGGATGCCGCAAGACCCGGCGTAACTCCCGGAATGGCGGTTCCGTGAAAGACTTGAAAAGCGTTGAAAATGCCGGTCGGTGACGGACCGCCAATCGGCAGAAGCGTTGACTGCTGTTGCTGCGAACCGTCGGCGACATCCGAGTTAAAAGCGACCGCCAGCAGCGGATGGTCGTAAAACATTCCGATTGCGCCGCGAATGACGGTTTTGCCGTCGCCCGTCACGTCCCACGCCGCGCCCAAACGAGGCGCGATATTGTTATTGTCGCGCGGAAAACCCTGCGTCACATTTAAAGCGTCCTGCGCCGTTTGAACGTCCTGCGCCGAAAGCGTGATTCCGGTCAAAGGATCGCGGAACGGAGTCGGCGCGAATTCTTCGGTCAACTCGACATCGTAGCGAACGCCGTAATTGACCGTCACATTTTTGAACATTTTCCACGTATCCTGCGCGAAAAATGCAATCGGACGATTTCTGACCTGACTGCCCGGATCGCCGAAACCCTGAATAAAGACGCTCGGAAAACCGAGACCGTAGGCTTGAATCGGCGTAAAAGCCGGACCCGTGCAGCCCGTAATCAATGAACCGCACGACTGCTGACCGAAGTTGAAAAGTCCCGGAAAATTCAGCTCAAATTTTGCGTCAACATTTATCCAGTTAAAATCCGCGCCGAATTTAATCGTGTGATTTCCGGTCGCCCACGTCATATTGTCGCGGATTTGAAATCTGGTTTCGGTGCGGTCAACCGGCGAAAACGGATTCGAGCCGATAAAGCCGGTTCCGGCGATTTGATGGGCGACGCTCGGAACCTGCGAATCGAAAGTCGCATCGCGTTTTCCGAAACTGAAATACGCTTCGTTAATCAGATTACGCGGCAAAACGCTGGCGAGCGATGCCGAAAACGAAACGTCGTCAATGACTTGAATGCCGGTGCGCGAATAATCGTTTTGACCGAGCGTTTGATTTTGCGATTCGTCCTGAATGCCGGAGATGCGGCTCGGATTATAACCAAGACGCAGCGACATTTGATTGTTTTCGGTAATCAAATGGTCGTATCGAAGCGAATTGAATGTTGTGCCTTCGGAAATCGGGAAAATCCGCGCCAACTGCGAAAGCGGACGGAAAGCGACAAATTGCCCGTCTCCGTTTCTCGTCAACGGAACGGGTCTGCCCGAAAGCAGAAAGCGTTGTCCGACCACCGAACCTTGCGGAATACCGATGCCGGGCAGGAAATTGACCAAAGTGCTGGCGCCGTTCTGAGCGGTTTGTCCGCCGACCGATGTAAAGTAGGCATATGCGAGTGCGACCGACGGATTTGTCGGCAGAGTTGATTGAATATATGCCGCCTGTCCGGGCGTTAAATTAGTGAATGTTTGCGCGACGGGCAGAAACGGTGCGCCGATGGTAACGCTCGAAGTCGCTCTGCCGGATGCGTCTCTGCCGATAATGTCGCCGGTAAAAAAGCCCGATTCCTGCCGCCGTCTTTGCTCGAACGAATAGAAAAAGAAGGCTCTGTCTTTGATGACCGGACCGCCGAAAGTGAAGCCGTATTGAACGCGCGTGTAAGGCGGTTTTTTGTTCGGATCGCCGTCAATAACGGGAGCAAAGGCGTTGCGCGATTGAATGCTTTTGTGGCGGATGAAGCCGAAAACATTGCCGCTGAAACGGTTTGTTCCGCTTTTCGTGACGACGTTGACGATGCCGCCGGTCGCACGTCCGAATTCGGGAGCGTAAGAATTTGTCGTCACTTGATATTCCTGCACGGCTTCCTGCGAAACGGTCGAACGCGCCGCGTTGACCGAATTGTCGGTAAAGTCCGCGCCGTCAACCTGCACGAGCGTCGAGCGTCCGCGCTGTCCGCCGATGTTCAAGCCGGATGTCGGAGCCGGTCCGACCGGACGACCGTTATCGCGTCCGACGGTCGAAATAGTCAGCGCGAATCCGGTCGCGCTGCGCTCGTTAATCGGCAGATTCTCGATTCTTTCCTGATCGATTGTATTGGAAACCGATGTTTTCGTCGTTTCGACCAAATCAACCGAAGTTCCCGAAACGGTGACGATGATGTCCTGTGCGCCGACTTCAAGCTGAATTCTCAGCTCCGCGCTTTGACCGACGGTTAATTTGACCGGCGAAATAACCGTTTTTTTGAAGGTCGGAGCTTCCGCTGTAATTTCATATTCGTCGGGCGGCAAACCGATTAATTGGTAAACGCCTTCGTCGCTCGCCGTCACGCTGCGGGAAAATGCGGTCGCCGGATTTCGCGCCGTGACGGTTGCTCCGGCGACGACCGCGCCGTTCTGGTCGGTCACGGTTCCGGTTAAATCCGCCGCGTTCGATTGCGCGAAAATCGCAAACGCGCTGAAAAATGTCAACATTGCTGCGGACAAAAACATTCCGACGATGCCGGTAAATTTCAAAGAAGCTGCTCTCATTAATTTTTCTCCTTAAACTCGTAAGCTGTGGTTTTGTCGGGCAAATAAAAATGCCGGTTGAGTGAAACCAACATTTTGCCGAATCGAAAATTATTCTGATTCTTTTAATTCTTAACTATTATGAAAATTTTGACCGACTGATTTTTTACGGATTTGATATGCTTTGAAGTTTTTATCGCAAAAACGTATGAAAGGCAAGCCTGAAAAGAAGATGAGCCTGTTAAATTAATTTAATAAAAAAAAGGCGGCACAATGACCGCCTTTTTTATCTGATTTCCGCGAAATAGTTCTAAAAACTAAATCGCGCACCGAATTGGAATTGACGCGCCGGAGCCGCAGACGTAAAGCCGAGCGGAGCGGTCGGAGCGACCTGACGGTTGCCGCGCGCTTCGAGCGTTCCGAGTTCGGCGCGTTGAGCGAGTGACAAGCCGCCGACGACGTTGTTGATGCCCTGAAGATTTGTCCGGTTGAAAAGATTGAAACCTTCGGCGATCAGTTCGATATAACGGCGATCCGAAAAAGCAAATCGTCGGCTGAGGCGCATATCGAACGCATAAAAATCTTCGCCTTTGCCGGTATTTCGTCCGATTGAACCCGGACGGTCACTCTGCGAGCGTCCGTCGTTGTTGGCATCGAAACCGAGTAATAAATTAAACGGTTTGCCCGAACCGTAAGTGAAAATCGGAGCCACAACAAAGCCGCCCAAAACTTTTGCCGCCAGCGATTCGTTGTATTCCGGCATTTGGAAAACTCCGGTCAAAACGACACGATGACGTTGGTCGAACGACGAAAGCGCACGGTCATTACGGAGGTTGAGCGGATTTTGCGCGGAAAAGTCCGAGTTGAAATCCGTCACTTCGTCAATCGTTTTCGAGAAGGTGTAATGCGACAAAATGCTGAAATTTTGAGCGAAACGCCTTTTCAAAGTGAAAGTCGCGCCGTTATAAAACGAATTCGCGCTTGATTCGTATATATTGTCCTGAAAACGGAGTGAATTACGAAAATCACTGCTGATGGCGGGATTGAAAGACCTCACAAACGTCGGACCGCCGCCCGGATTATTAGCATTCGGTGCGCCGGTTTGTTTGAATTGATTCGTGTCGCGGTTGCGCGTCAAATAAATTCCGCGATTGTAGAGATAGCTCGCTTCAAACGAAAAGTTGTAGCCCAAATCGCGTTCAATCGCCGCGCTCGCCTGATAGCTTTCCGGTGTTTTGTAATTTGGATCGCCGAGAAAACGAACTTCGAGCGGACTGTTTTCGCGCGGTATAATTTGATTCGGCTGTCCATTGACGGTGAAAACTA
>JALYQJ010000439.1 GCA_030855875.1 Acidobacteriota bacterium | reverse complement strand
TTGCGCGAAGCCGTGACGAGTTTGATTTTGATGCTCGCGCCGTTTGCGCCGCACACGGCGGAAGAACTTTACGGGCAGATTGTCGGTAACGAAAACGGCATTCTGGCAAACGGAGCGCGTTTTCCCGAATACCGCGTAGAACTCGCCAAAGCCGACGAAATCGAAATTCCGGTGCAGATTAACGGAAAGCTGCGCTCGCGCGTATTAGCCGCGCCCGACGCGGCAAACGACGAACTCGAAAAAATGGCTCTCGCCGATGCGAAAGTTCAGGAATATATCAGCGCCAAGCAAATCGTAAAAGTCATCGTCGTGCCGAAACGGTTGGTCAATATTGTTATTAAATGATAGCGGAAACCTTTCAAGTAAAATAAAAACGCGGGTTGGCTGCGGCGGGCAATTTCGCGTTTTTTCGTTTTTACCTTGATTGACAAACCTAAAAAAACTAAAATCTAATTGCAATACGTGTTAAATATATCCGTCTGCGATTGTATCTAACATTTTAAGAGTTACAAAAGTTTTCTGATAAAACCCGAAACCCGAAAATGAAAGAGTGCCAACATTGTAAAAAGTGTTATACCGATGATGTTAACGTCTGTCCCGAAGAAGGGATGCCGACGTTTCATACCATTAGCGGCGAACCTATCCTCGACGGTAAATATCATCTCGATAAACGGTTGGGACAAGGCGGAATGGGCGTTGTTTACTGCGCCCGCCACGTTTATCTGAAAACGCAGCACGCGATTAAAGTTATTCTGCCGGATTTGGTCGGCAATGACCCGCAGCTCGTCACGCGCTTCCGTCAGGAAGCTCTCGCCGCCGCCGCTATCAAGCACTACAACGTCGTTTCCGTCACCGATTACGGCGTGGCAATGGGAACGATGCCGTTTCTCGTAATGGAATATGTCGAAGGCGAGTCCCTGCACGATCTCCTCGCCCGCGAAGGTCAGCTCGCGCCCGAAAAAGCTCTCGAATTGATAACGGCAATCTGTAACGGCATCGGTGCGGCGCATCATCAGGGAATCGTTCACCGCGATTTGAAGCCGCTCAATATAATGATTTGCAATAACAAGCAAACCATTGCCGAATCAGTCAAAATTCTTGATTTCGGGCTGGCGAAAATTAAATCCGGCGAGCTGCTCGGTTCATTTATTCAGGCGCAGACCACCGGATTGATGGGTTCGCCTTATTATATGGCTCCCGAACAATGGTCGGACGAAGAACCCGACGCGCGTTCCGATATTTATTCGCTGGGCGTGATGCTGTTTCAGATGCTCGCGGGAGATGTGCCGTTTAAAGGCTCTTCAATTCCGGCGATTATGAAAAAGCATCTGACCGATGCGCCGCCGTCGTTTGCTCAATTCGGAGTGGATTTATCGCCGCAGCTCGAACTCGCCGTGCGGCACACGCTTGAAAAAGACCCGGAGAAACGCACTCCTTCGGTTGAAGCTATGGTCGGCGAACTGCGAAACGCAATCGGTGTCGGAGCGCAGGGAATCGGCGCGATTACCGGCTCTTACCTGCCGGTTGCTCCGCTCAGTATTCTAACAAATCCGGCTAAGGCGAGTGTTTATGTTGATAACGTCGCCGTCGGACAAAGCAAACCGGACGGGTTATTGTTTCTCGAAGGCATTCAGAGCGGAAATCATCATTTGCGCGTCAGCCACGACGGTTTTATTGATTGGGAAAACGAAATCGTTTGCGACGGAAAGCCGCGTCAGGTCGTCGCCGAACTTCGCGCCGCGCCGCCGCCTGATAAAAACGCGATTCCGAGACCCGCCGCAACGATTGCGGCAGCGAATATCCCTTTTCAAAGCACGTCTTCGCATAAAATATCGGAAAGTTTCTCGAACACCCAGCCGCCGGACAACGAAGCGCAAAGAACTTTAGTGCAAAGTCAGCAAACCGGCGAACAAAAAATAGCCGTCGAATCGCAACCGCTGAAAAAATCCGCTTTTTCGCCGCTGCTTTTCGCAGTTATTGGAATTGCGGGCTTATTACTACTAGCTAGTATCGGACTCGGCAGCGCATATTTGCTCGGCGTTTTCAGCGGCGGCAAAGACTCCGGCAACGGAGATACGGCAAATACGACGAATTCAACGCCGACCGCTTCGCCGGTTTTAACGCCGACGAAAGCTGATATGGTGAAGATTGCCGGCGGAACATTCAATATGGGGCGCAACGACGGCAGAGACGAAGAAAAGCCTGAACATCCGGTGACGGTTAAGGATTTTTGGATGGACAAGACGGAAGTAACCAATGCCGAGTATTACGCTTTTACGAGCGAGAAAGATTACAAGCCGCTTCCCGCGCACTGGGTTAATGAAAAACCGATTGCCGGACGAGAACAAATGCCGGTTCGTTTTGTCAATATCGAAGATGTGAAAACCTTTGCCGATTGGCGTTCAAAGCGCGACAAAGTTACATATCGTCTTCCGACCGAGGAAGAGTGGGAATATGCCGCCCGCAACGGCAGCAAAAATAATCTCTATCCGTGGGGCGATAAATACGAAAGCCGCTGCGCCGTTTTGGATGAGGCAAGTATGGATGAAGTAAAAGCGGTCGGAGCAAAAACCTGTCCGAATGATTGGGGTGTGCAGGATTTAATAGGAAATGTGTTTGAATGGACGAGTTCGGAAGCAAAGCTGTATCCGGGAAATAAAACCGGCTCGCTCGCCAATCTTAAAGGAACTTATCTGATGGTGCGCGGCGGTTCGGCATATCAGAAATCTACGGGTGATTTACAGGTTACGTCGGCATTCCGTCAACCGATTCAAGCGGAAAAACGCAGCGTGGAACTCGGTTTTCGACTTGTCCGCTCCGAGTAATTTACAGTTTTATAAAACTTTATGTTGAGCAGTTGGAGAATCACACTTTTATTCGTTTGTTTCGCGCTGTCCGCTGTCGGCGTTTTTAGTCAGGATTTGGGCAGCAGCAACAAACTTTTTCGTGCGTCCGAACCGAAATCGAAAAGCAATCCCGCGCCGACCAAAAAAACCGCGCCAAAAAAAGCCGCTCCGAAAAAGCCGGTTACCGCCGCAGTAAAAACCAAGACTCCGACAAAACCGAAACCGACCGCGAAAATTCCAACAACCGTACCGAAGTCAAACATAAAATCTTCGACGGCGGCGCAGAAAAACAAACCTTCAACAAATACTCCGGCAAAGACCGCAAAAAACACAAAACTGCCGATGGTCGTCAATCAGCCGGTTAAAACTCCGCCGCAAAATAAACAGAATAATGATGTCGTCACCAGGGTCGGACAACCGGCGGGCGGCAGCAGTGAATTTGATGACCTTTTTGAGCAGGGAATCGCTGACGGCAACGCGGCGCGTGACGCGCGGGATTATATGAAAGCCGAAGGAGCGTATCTGCGCGCTCAAAGCCTGAAAACAAAGGATTCGAGAGCGGTTTATGGTTTGGGCAATTTATACAGCGACCAGCAGCGTTGGGAAGAAGCCGAACGCGCATATCGAACGGCGATTGAACTAGAACCCGACAGCACCGACGCGCACATCGCTTTGAGTTACGTTTTGACGCAACCGATTGTCGGCACAAATTTGTCCGACAGATATTCGGAAGCCGAAAGATTGGCGCGGCGGGCAATTGAACTCGACAAAACCAATCCGCTGGCTTACGACCAACTCGGTGTCGCGCTCGAATTAAACGGTGCAATCGGTGACGAAACGCAGAGAGCTTATCGTCAGGCGATTAAATTGGATGCGGGATTTGCTCTGGCTTACGCTCATCTCGGCAGATTGCTGCGCCGCACCGGAGAAACAAACGAATCCGGCGAGGCTTACCGCAATTCGATCCGGTTGGCAACCGATGTGCCGACGATGATTCTGGTCGCCGATGTGATGCAGTCGCAGCAGCGTTTTCTCGAATCGGAACAGCTTTTGCGCCGCGCTCTGCGCGATGATCCGAAACATCCGACCGCGCTTTTTCTTTTGGGACGCGCTTTGACGACGCGCAATGAATTTGACGAAGCCGAAACGGTCTTGAAAAAAAGCGCGGAAGTCAGCCCGAACGGTTTCGTCGCGTATATGCTGTTAGGTTCGATGTATTCGCGTCAAAACAAATTCGGAAAAGCGGAAGATTCGCTGACGAAGGCGTTAAAAGTGGTTTCGCTGAACGAGAAAAAACGTCTGGCGCAGGAATTTGAAGCGGTCGGCGACGGTTTTCTACGCGCCGGTAAAAGCAAAGATGCCGCCCGCGTTTATCGTCAAGCGGTAAATCTCGATGCCGAAAAGGAAACTTTAGCCGCTAAACTGGCTCAGGCATTAAATAGCTAAAATCTTGCAAAGTGAAATATATACAGGTAAAAAGGCGAGATTCGTGTTTTGCTTTCGGGCTGTTTTTGCATTAATATTCAGCACGATTTGTTTACCACTCAGACATCTTAGATTTTCCAAACATTTATTGAAAACCGAAATGAATTAGGCGTATCTGTTGAAGAAGCGTTAAAGCGATTCTTTAATTTGACGGAGAGGTTTACGATAAAATGTTACTTTCAGAATTAGTAGTAGAAGAAACGATGCATTATTGTCCAAAATGTCAGCAAACTTACGAAGACGACGCGCAGAGATTCTGTTTGACCGACGGCGCGAGGCTTTTGCCCGCCTCCAATTCAGCAAAATCTGCTAACCGAACGGGCGGCGTTTTTACAAATCTCATCGGAAAGCCCACGCCAATCTCCAAGAGCGAAGACAAATTTGCCGCTATTCCGCATTTTGTCAAAACCGAAACGACATCTTTACCTTTGCCGAACTTTCAGCCGCACGGCGAATATTTGAATGCTCAAAATGAAGACGATGTAGAACTTGAACTCGAACCGATTCAAACGCCCGTCAAACCGGCGGCGCGAATCGTTAACCCGAGCGAAGTTCCGTCAGGCACGGCATCAATCGGCGACCGCAAAACGAATCCGACCGGCAGAGCCGCTTTGAGCCGCAAAAATCCGCGCATTCTGATCGGTCAATCGGTGAAAGGTCGCTACGTTCTCGCCGAACTGCTCGGCGACGACGAAACAAGCATTTCTTATCTGGCGGAAGACAAAATCAACGCGCCGAAAAAAGTTCTCGTCAGAGTTTTGATGGACGAAGACCACGACGAAGCGACCGGCAGAATTTACGCCGAAGAAAGAGTCTCGCTTTCGCACGTCAATCATCCGAATATCGGGCGCGTAATTGATTCAGGCGAACTTCCCGAAGGCAATCCGTTTATCGTCAGCGAATTCGTCGAAGCCGATTCGATCCGCGATTTACTCAAAAAAACAGGACAGTTAAATGCTCTGCGAGCGGCGCGAATCGTGCGTCAGGCGGCGTATGCTTTGAGCGAAGTTCACCAGAACGCGATTTTGCACCGCGATTTGAAGCCGGAAAACATTCTTCTGACCGTTTCAGAAACCGGCTCGGAACAAATTAAACTGATAAATTTCGGAACGTCGAGCGGCAAACTTCATAAAGGAAATCTGGCTTACAAAGCACCGGAAGTTCTCGAAGGAAAAACGGCGACTTTTGCCGGCGATATTTATTCGCTAGCTGTCGTCGCTTATCAAATGCTGACGAACCGTTTGCCGTTTCAAGGCGGAATCGAAAAGGATTTGCTCAGAGGTCAGCGGCAGGGTTTGCTGCTGAAACCGACTAATTTGCGGCTCGATCTGCCGTCGTCGGTTGATGATGTTTTGGAAAAGGCGATGGCTTTCAAACCGACCAACCGTTATCCGAAAGCGCGGGATTTCGGAGACGCTTTTTTTAACGCTTTAGCAAGAACTTCTGATCCGTCGGTGGAAGAAGACAGAGAAATTTCGCTATCGGAAAGACCCGATCTGTTGGCGGCAAGCGCGAAAATCCCGATTCCTGAACCGACCGCGCCACTACTGTTTTCCAACTTGCAAAATGCCGAAATCGAAGTTCTGGATTCGGACAATGATGAAAACGGAACGCTGAAAAGCGAAGATTACGAAGCGGCGACAGTTCCAATTGAGAACGCGCAATCGCGGGCGGCGTTTGCCGCCAATCTTGAAACCGTTCCGCAAAATGAAATCAAGTCTGAAGAACCGGCAAAAAACGGCGAAGCCAAATCTGCCGACGATTTATGGACGCGCCGTTCGCCCGAACCGCCGGTGACAGTAAGTTGGAGATGGCTTTTGCTTTCAATTGTCGGATTGGCGATTTTGTTGGCGGCGGTCTGGGCGATTTGGTCGTATTCTCTCGAACGACAGAACGAAGCGGAAGTCGTCGTGCAAACCGCAAACGAAGCGCGGAATCAACAAAACATTATCGCATCTGAACCGAAATTGAGTCCGAATGAGTCGCCCGGAACCGAAGACATCGAAGTTCCGCCTTTGCCGCGCCGAATTTCACAGCCGCCGGAAACGGCTTTTTTCCAAAACAGCAAACAAAGTCTGAAAGGCGATATGCTGCGAAACTTTCTTCCTTTTTCGCTTTATTTTCCGACGGATTGGAAAATCAACCCGCTTGAAGAAAGCGGTAAAGCCGATGGTCGCGGTAAATTTCTCGACATTTCAAAAAATACTGCGGACGGCAAGCCTTCCGAGCAGATGTTGATAAGTTATTATGACAGCAAAGGAACTTACAAAGACGATAAGACAAAGTTTTCGCAACTGGCTAAAGAAACCAACGAAACGTTGAAAAATTTGATTCCGAATTACCAGACGCTTTCCGAAGGCGAAATCGTAATCAACGGCTGGAAGGCTTATGAAATGAAATTTCAAGGCGGCGGAACGACGGAAAACGGCGAAAAACTGATTGTTTGGGGCAGACGTATATTTATTCCTGCGTCACGTCCGGGCTTGCGAAGCGGTTATGAACTGACGATGCTGGCGACATCGCTCTCGCCCGACGTGAAAAGCGTTGACGACGTTGGCGTAAAAGGCGAACTCGCCACGGTTTTACAAACATTCGAGCCGGGACAAAATTTTTAGCGATAATCGAAAAAGAAACAGGATGCGGATGAACGCTGAGAAGGAGGATTAACGCAGATTTATTTTATAAAAATCCGCGAAAATCCGTCGAATCGGCGAAAATCCGCGTCCTGTTTCTTTTTATTTAGCGCGGCTTAGGATAAAATCATCGAAAATCTAGCCTTTTTGCCGATAAACCACAATGAAAATCGTTTTAGCCGAAGAAAATGAAAACGGCGGACAAAAGCCCGAACAATCATTTATTCAAGTCGTTATCCGCGTCGGGCGCGATGCTCTCGATTGCGATATTCCATTTGACAACGACAAATATCCGATGGTTTCGCGCAAACACGCCGAACTTCGTTTTCAGGACGGACATTGGTTTTTGATTGATTTAAATTCAAGTTACGGGACGTTTGTTGACGGAAACAAAATCAGCACGCCGCATTATCTTTCGGTCGGCAACCTTTTACGATTCGGACAAAACGGTCCGGTTTTGCGCGTCGTCTGGTTTGAATTCGCCGCCGATTCCGCGCCGGAAAATTATTCAAAAACTCCGTTTCAAAATGCGCCGGTTTCCGCCCGCGGAATCGTTCCGCTGCCAATCGGTTCGCCGCCAAACGTCGTTCTGAATCAAATTCCGAATTTCGACACATCGCCGCGACAGTCGGGCGTAATTAATCAACCCGCCAAATTCGAAACCGCGCGGCTTGAATTCGTCGGCGAAAATGCAACGCCGCCTTTTAATCTCGATAAACAAAGCGTCTGGCTCGGACGCGATCCGAATTGCGACATTAATTTTGAAGCCTCGCTCATCGTGATTTCGCGCCGCCACGCGGAAATCAAGCGGGCGAACGACACTTTTATCGTTTATGATAACGGCAGTTTTAACGGAACTTTGGTCAACGAACAAAGAATTTCCGCGCCGACACCGCTTTATCACGACGACGAAATTCAGCTTGGAATCGGCGGACCGATTTTGTGCTTCGTTTCGCCGTCGCGTCTCGCTCCGAAGGGCGCGAGCCTTGCCGGACAGCGTTCGATTGCCGTCGGACAACTTGCAAATTTGCCAGAATCGGGCGAACAAATCGGCTCGAAAACGATGGTTTTCAAAGCCGACAGTTTTTCGGCAAATAAGCCGTCAAAAGAATCGGCGCAGCCGCAGCTTTTGATGTCGCTTGCCTTTGGCGGCAAAAATGAGTTAATCATCGGACGCTCCGACGCGAGCGACATCAAACTCGACGGCTTGCAGATTTCCAATCGTCACGCTCGGCTTCTGCGCTCGAACGCGGGAATCGCCGTCGAAGACGCAGGCTCGACAAACGGCATTTATATCAACGGAAATAGGATTTCGCGGCAGATAATCACGCCCGTCGACGCGGTGCAGATCGGGTCTTTTTTAATTCAGATTGATGAGTCGGACAACATCGGCGTTTTCGATACCAGATCAAAAACACGGATTGATGCGGTCGGAATTACGAAAAATGTCAAAAGTCGGACGGGCGGCGGACAGATACGTCTGCTCGATGACGTTTCGCTTTCGATTCAGCCGAACGAATTCGTCGGTCTGCTCGGACCGTCAGGCGCGGGAAAATCAACGCTGATGGACGCGATGAACGGAATGCGTCC
>JALYQJ010000417.1 GCA_030855875.1 Acidobacteriota bacterium | reverse complement strand
ACGCGCGCGCCGCTCTTTATCGTCCAAGAACCGTCCGAATTTTGTTTTACGTCTTCCGCGTCGTCAACGGCTTCGTATTTTCGCAAAACGGTGAATCCGTAATCGGCTGGTTTCAAATTCAAGTTTTTCGGCGCGTATTTCATTCCGATTCGATAATACAAACGCCCCGCGCCTTGTTTGTCTAAAATTAGATTTGAAGTTCCGCCTTGTTCGATTAAATAACTCATCGGAATATTCAACAGATTAGAATCAATCGAACGACCTTTGAACGCTTCCTGTCCGGCGTAAGTGTTGCCGAGCCAGATTTTTGTGACAAAATCAGGCGTAACTTTTTCAAAGGCGTTGAAGTATTTGTCCAAAGCCAGCAAAATGAAAACATTTTCCTGCGTATTCGACCACGCGCCTTTCGTGCGATTAGCCAAAAGTCCGCGCACCAACTTCGGAATCAGATCGTTTTTCGGATCGGCTTTGATTAACGCTTCGAGCAGAACGCCGTCGGCGCGGCGGTTGGAATACATAATCAGCCAGTTTGCGTCGCCGTAATCGGTCACGAAATTGGCAGTCGCCGCCGTTTCGGTCGTGCGGTTCATCAAGAAGCGTTTAATCGCTTCGACTTCAACCGTCGAATTTTTATCGTCCGCGAGAACCGAAAGAATCCAGCCTAACGCTTCAAACGGCATTTTTTCGATGGTCGCTTCAGCAAGCAGTTTTTTCGCTTTCGCCGCGTCTTTGTCGCCCATCAAATTGCGGACGTAAATGGCGTAAGCCGAAATCGTCCACCGAACTTGCGGCGATTTATGATATTCGTCGAAATGCGTTTCGATATTTTTCAAATACGGCTTCGTTTTATCGAGCATTTCGTCCGGCACTTTGTAGCCTTTCGCTTTCGCCAGAACGAGCGAATGCGCGACGTGCGCCGTGACAAATGGGAATTTGTATCTTTCGTTATCTTTGCGCCATAAACCGAAATAACCGTTGTCGTTCTGCCTTGATTTTAGGATTTCGACATCGCGCTCGAAACGCTTTTTGATTTCCGTTTCCAAAGGCATTTCCTTTGCTTTGAACGCCGTCAAAACATCTTTCAGCGCGGCGACGGAAATCATCCGTGACGCGACTTGTTCGGAACATTCAAACGGATAAGTTTGCAGATAAATAAACGCATCGGTCAGTTCCTGCAGCTGCGTCGAACTCGTCGTCACTTCCAGACCGCCGAACTGCGAATAAACATCTGCCGGAGCCTGAACCGGCTGCAAAATCGCGCCGTTTTCGTCGGTCGTGCCGTAAGTCGCAAACGCTTCGGTTGTTGCAGGAGTCCAAACCGGCAGAGAGATTTCCGCCGCGTCCGAGAAATTTCCGGTTGTCGCCGCAATTTGAAAACGCGCCGTTCCCGCTTTATCGGCGGAAACCGGAAAACGAATTTCGGCGCGGTCGTTGGCTTTGATAACGACGCGCTTGCCGCCGCCGTCGGTTAAATTCGCGTTCGTCGCGCGAACTGCCACGTCAACCGTCAAATCTTTGTCGGTTTGATTCTGCACAACGACCGGCAATTCGATTTTATCGCCGAAATTCATAAATCTCGGCGCACTCGGATGAACCATCAAAGGCTGTTTCGCCGTCAGATTCGATTCGGTTTTCCCGAACCGCTTTCCATTATCAACCGCAATCGCCGTCACGCGATAACGGGTTAAATTGTCCGGCAATTTCACGTCAACCGTCGCTTTTCCGTTCGCATCGGTTTTTACACTCGGCGCGAAAACGGCGAGCGCGTCGAAATTTTGGCGTAAATTAATCGGCGTTCCGTCTTCATTTAATTGCCCGGTTTTAAAGTTCGTTACTTCTTGTCCGTCAAGAACAATGTTTGCTTGGTCAGACCTTGCACCAGCTACATAACCTTCCATTCTCAATTCAGATTTCATTTTTCTGCCATTTATCGGCAAAGACTGTATTTGTTTAGAGGTGACAAGACTACCAGTAGGAGCTTCTGCTGGCGGTGGTGGTGGAGGACTTTTTACATCTTCGGGATTTCCCAAAAGAACATCTTTCCGCAAATGATAATCGGTTACACCCGCGCCGCGAGCGGTGTAGAAAATTCCGAGCGGATCGGCGATTGAATAACCGGACAAAGCCAGAACGCTTTCGTCAACGACGACAATCGCCACTTCGCTGTTGGCGACAGGTTCACCGCGATAATCTTTCACCTCGACATCAATTTTCGTCGCGCCGCCCGGCTCGAATGTTTTATCCTTCGGCTCTGCAGTGACGGTTAATTTACGCGATTCGGTCGAAATCGGCAGATTGATATTTCCGCTGGCAAACGCCGGACGTTTCGACAATTTCGCGTCCGTTTCGCCTTTGTCATTTCTCCTGACAGCCGCGCCGACCAAATCAACTTGCACCGTGATATTCGGCAAATATCTTTCTTCGAGCGGGATTTTCAAAGTTATCGAAGATTCCTTCATCGAAAAACGCTCGGTTTTGACGAGTCCTTCGCGCCGCAAAGTCAAAACGCCTTCGGCTTGCGGGAAAGGCGAAATCACGAGAATTTCCGCCGCGTCGCCGGGCGCGTAATCTTTTTTGTCGGGAATTATTTGCGCTTCTTCCTGCTCGACATTGCGCTTCGGCGGCGTTTTTCCGCCCGGAATCCAAATCGTCAATTCGCTTTCGTTCGGACGTTCG
>JALYQJ010000416.1 GCA_030855875.1 Acidobacteriota bacterium | reverse complement strand
GAAGGCGAACAGCACGAAGAGCTTTTTAAGCAAATAAAAGCGGAACTCGATGTTCACACGCATATCGAAGAAACGATTTTTTATCCGCGTTTGAAGGAAGAATCCGAACTTGAAGACATCGTTCTCGAAGGCATCGAAGAACACCATCAGGCGAAAATGTTTCTGCGCGAACTCGACGGTCTTTCCGACGACAGCGAAAAGTTTGAGCCGAAATTAAAAGTTTTGATGGAAGATATTACGCATCACGTTCAAGAAGAAGAAGGCAAAATGTTTCCCGATGTCGAAAAAATTCTCGGCGCGGCGGAACTCGAAAAACTCGGCGCGAAAATGGAAGAAGAAAAGAAGAAATTTGCCAAATCGCAGTCAGCGTCTTCCGGCAAATAATTTGCTTGAAAGCTGATTAAGTTAAAAGCGGAAAATGAAATATGAACTTTAAAGTTCGTATTTCATTTTCCGATTTTTGTTTTCCACGTAACCGTAAATCTTTTTGTCACGTAATAAAAAATAGTTGATTATTAAACCAATGAAAAAGGAATTTCAAACTGCCGAAGAATACGTAGATATTATTCTCAATGACGAGCGCGAAAAAATAGTTTCGGAAACGCCGACCGTTTACAGCGATGATGTTATTGAAAGAATATATGAGTTTGCTGACGGCGCGGTCGTCAAATACGAATGGCAAAATTCACCGTCGGGCAGAACTTCGGCAGCAGAATTGTATAATCATCGGTTTACATTGCTTGAAACGCCTTTGCAAAATCCGAAACGGTTCAAAAAGGGAATTATCAAAGTGATAAATTATCCATTTTGATAATTTATCAAAAATTAGTGACTTGCCTGAGATTGTTCGCCGCCGCCTGACAAAAGCAATTTGACGGTATCGGTTAAGTTGTCGAGATCGTTCGGTTTGACCAGATATGCGTTTGCGCCTGCCGCAATTGCCTGTTCGCGTTCGGCTTTGTATGCCGCGCCGCTGTAAAAAATAATCGGCGTAACCGTATCAGTTTTGCGAATTTGGCGGCATAATTCGATTCCGTCAATTTCCGGCAGACGATAATCCAGAATGTAAAGATCGTAATTTTGACCGTTTATCAAATTTATCGCTTTGTCGGCGCGGTCAACCGTCGTCACGTCGTATTTATCATCGGCGATATTCAACATCAGACTGATTACTTCGCGCGAATCGGCGTTATCGTCTACATAAAGAATGCTCGGAGAAGGTGTACGCATATAAATACCTCGAAAATTCTAATTCCCGCAGCCGAAAACAAATTTCAAGGGCAAAGAGTTTTTCATTTATGTCGCTTAGAAGACATTCCAACAAAACGCAGCGGGAGAAAAATTAAATTTTTATAAAAAGTTAAGGGCGAAAACGAAGATATTATAATACAAAAATCAGTTTACTGACAGGTTGGAAACGGACAATCAGCCGGATGTGTTAAAGTTCAGGAAAATTTAAGGCGACGCGCGTTTGTGTTCGGCACAATCGCTCTCAAGATTGTGTTTTATACGAAAATTTATGCGGAAAAAGGCGAACCTAAACGCTGATATTTTTCGTCTTGAATTCATCTAAAACATCGAAAACCTGCAAGGCGTATTTCACATTGCCGAACGGCGCGGAAACCTGAACGCCGTTTATCAAATCGCGGACTTCCAACAGAGATTCGCGGGCGATTAGCAATCCTTCGTCGCGGGCGGCTTCTTTGGAAATGTCCGAAGCCTTTCGCATTCTGTCTAAGATTTCCGGCGTGACGACCACGCCCGGAACTTCGTTGTGCATAAATTCGGCGTTGCGGCTGGAAACAAAGGGGAAAATCCCGGCGACAATCGGAATGCGGCAATGCTCGATTCTTTTTAGGAAATCGCGCAGTTGTTTCGTGTCGTAAACCGGCTGCGTGATGGCGTATTCCGCGCCGGCTTCGACCTTCCATTCAAAGCGGCGAATTTCTTCTTCGAGATTTATCGCGCCCGGATTGACACCGACGCCGATGGAAAAAGCGGTCGGACAGCCAATCGGATTATTGCCCAAATCAAGTCCGTGATTGAGTTTGTTGACCATATTAGTCAAGCCGATTGAATCAATATCGAAAACGGCGGTTGCATCCGGGTAAGGTCCCATTTTCGGCGGGTCGCCTGTAATAATCAGCAAATTATGCAGACCGAGAGCTGCCGCGCCGAGCAAATCCGACATCATTCCCAAAAGGTTTCTATCGCGGCAGCAGTAATGCAGAACGGCTTCGATGCCGATTTCGCGTTCGACTAAAATCGCCGTCGCTTGCGCGCTCATTCTGGTTTGCGCTCTTGGTCCATCGGGAATATTCACCGCGTCAACTCCGGCTTCGACGAGTAATTTGATAGATTCCAAAGTTTTCGCCGCATCGCAGCCTTTCGGCGGCAAAACTTCGACCGACGTGACGAATTCGCCGAGCGCGATTTTTCGAGACCATTTTGAACGGTCTTCCGCCGGAACGACCTGCA
>JALYQJ010000401.1 GCA_030855875.1 Acidobacteriota bacterium | reverse complement strand
GGGCAGATTTCAAGTTCAATATGTGGAACAAAAGGCGGAAACCCGCGCCGTCAGCAATACTGCCGGAAGTCGAGCGTTTTGCTCCATTGCTCACGCGTAGGTTTCCGTCCCTCAAAATGTCGGGGCATATTAATATCTAATTTGCTCTAATTTTATTCTGCTTTGCGTCTGTGCAAATATTGTATTCTCACCGGCGCAAAATTTTGTGCAAAGGCGATTAAGGTATCTTTTCGATGCTTTTTACGCTCTCTTCACGCTTCGGAAAAGTTAGTGATGCTATAACGGAAAGCAAAATCGTTCCCAAAATAATGACTAAACTCCATAAAATCGGGAAATGACCGTCATATAAAGGATTCAGCCAGACCATTTTCAAACCGACGAAAATCAGCACGACTGCGAGACCGTATTTCAAAAGGTAAAATTTATTAATCACGCCCGCAAGCATAAAATACATCGAGCGCAAACCGAGAATGGCGAAAATATTTGATGTGAAGACAATCAGAGGTTCGTCGGTGACGGCGAAAATTGCCGGAACACTGTCCACCGCAAAAATAATGTCGGTCGCTTCCAAAAACAAAAGCGCGATAAAAAGCGGTGTCGCGTGTCTTACGCCGTCTTTGACGATGAAAAAACTTTTTCCGTCAATCTCGTGCGTCACCGGCATAAACTTTTTGAAAATACGAATCAAAAAATTCTTTTCCGGCTCGATTTCCTCGCTGTTGGAGAAAATCATCTTGATTCCGGTGAGAATCAAAAAACCGCCGAAAATATAAATTATCCAATGAAACTGCATCAACGCCGAACCGAGCGCGATAAAAATAGCACGAAAAATTAACGCGCCCAAAATGCCGTAAAAAAGAACGCGATGTTTGTATTTCGCCGGAATCCCGAAATAGCTGAAAACGAGAACGAAGACAAAAATATTGTCTATCGAAAGCGAATATTCGAGAATGTAGCCGGTCAGGAATTCAAGCGCGGCGGATTGTCCTATTTCCGCGCCGAATTTTTCGGAAGTGTATTGATAAAAAAGAAAGTTAAAGCCAAGCGCGAGCGCAACCCAGACGATGCTCCAAACGGTCGCTTCCTTAAACGAAACAACGTGCGCCTTGCGGTTGAAAACGCCCAGATCGAGCGCGAGCATAATCAAAACGAAGATTAAAAATCCGCCGTAAAACCACCAGTAATCGGCAAAGGGAAATAAAATAGTATCCATTGTGTTTTTCTCCTGTAAATTATACTTATCGGAAAAAACACACGAAATTTTTTCTATAAAAAGAAAAAAGACCTTCCGCGCGTTTTTCACCGCAGAAGGTCTTGATACTTGCGCTGACGAACCGGATTTTCGCTTTCGGAAAATCGTATTGACGGCATCGGCAGACCGAAATGGCTATCTACTCCCCTTCAAAACTAACTTTTATAGATTAAGCGAAACTTTATTTTTATGTCAAGTTTTAGCCGATTCTTTAAATTTGTCAGATAAATGCGAAAATTTGGCGGCTCGAAATATCCGACGGTTTTGTTTAATCTGTTATACTTAACGGTTTTATGATAATTTCATATATGAAGGATTATATTTGTGAATAAATTAGAAATAATACCGCTCGGCGGCATCGGCGAATTCGGAATGAACTGTATGGGGATTCGATACGGCGATGAAATGATTGTTGTTGACGCGGGAATGGGATTTCCCGAAGAAACGCCGTTCGGTGTTGATATTTCGATACCGAATTTCGATTTTCTGGAAAATTATCGTTCGGATTTGACCGCTTTGATTTTAACGCACGGACACGAAGACCATATCGGCGCACTTCCTTATATTTTAAAAAAGTTCAATCTGCCGGTTTACGGTTCGCGCTTTACTTTGGCATTGGCGGAAAAGCGGCTCGACGAACACCGGATGCTCGACCAAGTGTTGCTGCACCGCGTCAAAGCGAACGACATTATCGAACTCGGTAATTTTAAAATCGAATTCATCCACGCATCGCACTCGCTGATCGAGTGTTTTTCGCTGGCAATTACGACTCCGCTCGGCACGATAATTCACACCGGCGATTACAAAATTGACGACACGCCCGTCATCGGCAAACCGTATGATTTAAAGACTCTTGCCAAATACGGAGATGCCGGCGTTCTCGCGCTTTTAGGCGATTCGACGAACGCGACGGTCGAAGGCAGAACGCCTTCCGAAAGAGCCGTAATTCCGGCGTTTGAAGAAATCTTTTCGCAAACCGAAGGTCGAATAATCGTCGGCTCGTTTTCGTCTTCGCTGCACCGGCTTCAGGTTGTTTTCAACATCGCGCACGAATTCGGGAGAAAAGTCTGCGTTCTCGGTCGCTCGATGATGAAAAACGTCGAAATCGCCGATGAACAGGGACTTTTGAATATTCCTCACGGCACGCTGATCGGTTTGGGCGAATCGCGTTCGCTCGACGACGATCAGATCGTTTATCTCGTGACGGGTTCGCAAGGCGAAACCCGCGCCGCGCTCTGGAATATGGCGACCGGAACTTATAAAGGTTTGGGAATTGAAAAAGGCGATACGGTGATACTTTCAGCCAGAATCATTCCGGGAAACGAAAAAGCGATTTCGCGCCTGATCGGACATCTCTACAAACACGGCGCGAACATCATCGAAGAAAAACGCCGTCTCGTTCACGTTTCCGGTCACGCATCGCAGGAAGATATAAAAATTCTGACCGAAACAGCCAGACCGAAATACCTGATTCCGATTCACGGCGAATACCGTATGCTGTTTCGTCACAAAGAATACGTCAAAAATCACATCCCCGGCTACAACGACGACAATGTGATTTTGATCGAAAACGGCGACATTCTGGAATTCGACGAATACGGCGCGAGAATCAGCGCGAGTAACAATCTGGAAAAATCGTTTATTGACGAAGAATCGCTCGCCGAAATCGAATACGACATCATCCGCGAACGCAAAAAACTGGCTTACGGCGGCGCGATTTCGCTTGTCGTGACAATTGATAAACGAACAAAAGAAGTAGTCGGCGAACCGCAAATCTCTTATCAGGGCGTTGCTAATATTGACTTTACAAACGGTTTCACGAGCGATGCCCGACAAACGATAGTCGAAGCGATTGCCGCAATGAAAAAAGAAGAAATATCCGACAGCAAAAACTTTCAGGAAAAGCTCAGAATTCACTTGAAGCGATTCGTCCAAAAAGCAATCGGCACAAAACCCGTGATTGTGACGACAATTGTTGAGGTTTGAAGCATTGGAAAAAGATAAATTTCGTTCAAATTTTAATCTGGCAATTCAAACGCTCGTACCTTTTGCAAGAAGTTATTTAATTGATTCATTGCCATTAGAATTACGATATTTAATGTTTTTTAATCAGTCATTTGACGGGAACGAGTTGGTTGGTGATGAAAATTTATTTCCAGAGGACAGTTTGCCTAAAAACAGAGTTCAGGAATTTGAAAATCAAGAACAAGTTATTAATTGTCTTTGGCGAAACGGTAAAATTCCTGAATGGATAAATCTATTCATTCATTCTTACGACGAAAATTTTACTTTTATTTCATTAATTTGTTGCGGAAGATTTACTGCTGATGACAAATTACTCTACCACGAAAAAGAAGGTTGTCAACCATTTCACATTTTAGGTCCAAATTTACCAATTGGTTTTGAAAATTTAGAAACAAGTGGGAAATTCAATTTAGCTTGGCACGGAAGACCTTCAAATAAAAATGAACCTTATTAGTAAATTATTACAGAAAACCCGCGTTGAAGTCGCTCCAGAAACTTATACGCTTGTTTCACTGCGTCACGAGGATTGGCGCAAATTGCTGGAAAATCCCGAACTGTCGCCCCGAATGACCGCGCCGTTTATGATTTTTTCGGACAAATGGGAAGTGACGCTTCTGCTCGACGACGTTGATTTTCAAACAATTCGCTACGCCGTTCGTGACGCGAAAACTCAAGGCGGTTTCCGGCTTTTGAGTTTCGATATAGAACTAGATTTTTCAGTCGTCGGATTTCTGGCTGAAATCTCGCGGATTCTAGCCGAAGCGAACATCTCAATCGTCGCGCTTTCGGCATTTTCACGCGATCATATTTTGATAAAACAGAATGACTTAGCGAAAGCCTTGAAAGTTTTAGGCGAGTATGTCGAAGAACTTTGCTAAATAATGAGAACAGCAACATTTGCAGAAATTTGTGCTTTTATCTCGGCAGTAATGTATGGTTATTACAATTTTTATCAGCTTATCTCGGAATATCAATTCCATATATTGATTGGATAATTTTCAAAGCAGTCGAATTTGCGATTTTTGTGCCGATTGTCGGTTTAATTTTGTATCCGGTTAATGAGCGTGTTAGATTCTGGCGCAAAAAACGCGGACGCGATATAGAAGCGGAAGAAAAATACGAAACCGATTCGGGAATTATAAAGCTCACGCCAAACGATTGAAATATAGCGTATGCCATTTTGGAAAGATAAAGTCGTATTCTTAACCGGCGCGTCAAGCGGAATTGGCGAAGCGATGGCAATTGCGATGGCGGAACGCGGCGCGAAACTCGGACTTTTGGCGCGGCGCGAAGAATTGTTGAAAGAACTCGCCGAAAAATGCGGACGAGTCGGCGGCACGGCGAGATTTTACGCGGTTGACGTAACCGACGCGAAATCGGTGGCGGACGCGGCGGAATCATTGCGAAACGAATTCGGCGGAATTGACGTTTTAATTGCTAATGCCGGAATCGGCGGAAATAATGCCGAAACCAGAAACTTAAACCCGGAAGCCGTCGCGCAGGTTATCAATATAAATCTGCTCGGCGCGGTCAATGCGGTTTCCGCTGTTCTTCCAAATATGTTGGAAAATAAAAGCGGTCAGCTCGTCGCCGTTTCCAGTCTGGCGGGTTTTCGCGGACTTCCGAAATCGGCGGCTTATTCGGCGAGCAAAGCCGGAATGACCGCGTTTTTTGAAAGCGTTCGGCTCGATGTTCAGCACAAAGGCGTTGCGGTGACAATCATTCAGCCCGGCTTTATCAAAACGCCTCTGACATCGGGCAGAGAAAATAAAATGCCGTTTTTGATGGAACTCGAAGATGCGGTTCCGCTTTTTTTGCGGGCAATCGAGCGGAAAAAGAAATTCGCCGCGTTTCCGTGGCAGTTGGCGACGATTGTGCGGGCGGGAAAAATTTTTCCGGCTTGGCTTTACGATAGAATTGCGAGCGGCGCGAAATACCGCGAGTAGTTTGTTAATGGTAACGGGTAATGGTAAATTGCAGTAGTGATTTTTTCTTGATTAACCACCGGATATTTCCCGTTTACCATTCAATTTATGAATCTTTTACAAGCAATTATTCTCGGAATCGTTCAGGGATTGACCGAATTTATTCCGATCAGCTCGACGGCGCATCTCGTCTTTGCCAGCCGCTATACAAATCTTTACGAAGGAAATGCCGAACAGATTACCGCGACGATTGCCGTCATTCAGCTCGGCACATTATTGGCGGTTTTCGTATATTTCGCGTCGGATATTTTGAGCATTATCGTCGCTTTTCTGCGCGATCACTGGCGGCTGATAACCGGAAAACGCGGAATGCGTTTTTCCGGCACGCACGGCGTTCGTCCGATCTGGCTCTCGGAAGAATCGTGGCTCGGCTGGCTGATTATTCTCGGCTCGATTCCAATCGGCGTGGTCGGACTTTTATACAAAGATTTTATCGAAGGCGCGGGAACGAAAAATTTATGGTTTATCGCAATAATGCTGATCGCCGTCGCAATTTTGCTCGGAATCGCCGAACTCGTCGGCAGTCAGCGTAAGGAAGTTAAGGATTTAGGATTGATTGACGCGATTGTCGTCGGGTTCGCGCAGGTTTTGGCGTTGATGCCCGGCGCGAGCCGTTCCGGTTCGACGATTATGGGCGGACTTTTCGCCGGACAAAAACGCGAAGCCGCCGCCAGATTTTCGTTTCTGCTTTCGATTCCGGCGATTACGGCGAGCGGGTTATTACAATTAAAAGAAGCGATTGAAATTCTTCCGTCGGACAGTTTCGTGCCGCTGCTCGTCGGAACGATTGTTTCGGGAATAGTCGGTTATCTTTCGATCTGGTTTCTGCTCGCCTTTCTGCGTAAAAACTCGACCGCCGTTTTCATCGCCTACCGCATCATACTCGGTTCGGTTATTTTAATTTTACTCTGGCAGGGAATTCTGAGTCCGCAAGTTTAGCAGATGAAAATCTGGCAAATCATTATAGATACGAATGTTTTGGTGGCGGCTTTGCGTTCGAGGCTCGGAGCTTCTTTCAAACTCTTATCATTATTGCGCGGCGAAAAGTTTACGTTTCATCTTTCAGTTGCTTTGGTTTGTGAGTATGAAGATGTTTTGAAACGTGAAAATATTGGAGTAAACTTATCAATCGATGAAATTGATAAATTGCTGGACGTATTATGCCTGTTAGGTGAAAAGCATCAAATTTGGTATTTGTGGCGTCCTTTGTTGGAGGATGCTAAAGATGAATTTATTGCCGAACTTGCCATCAATGCGCGGGTTGAAGCAATTGTTACGCATAATGTCAGACATTTTAAGAATATGCGTAAATTCGGAATTAAAATACTGACTCCCAATGAGTTTTTGCATTTAATCGGAGAAATAAAATGAGTGTTATCAATATTGACTTACCGGATTCAATCTCGCAGAAGTTGAATGAATTGTCTGAAAATAAGGTCGAGATCGAACAATTTATCGTTGTCGCCGTGGCGGAAAAGTTAAACTATCTTCAAGACAAAGCGAAACGCGCCAACTTCGATGAATTCGACAAAATCCTCGCAAAAGTTCCTAATGTCGAAGCCGAAGAGTTCGATAAAATCCGATGAAAAAGTGGACGATAAAAAAACATAATCACGAAGAAGTAAAAAATCTCGCCGAAGCGTTGAAAGTTTCGCCGATTGTCGCCGCTTTGCTGATTTCGCGCGGGTTTGAATCGGTCGAAGAAGCGCGCAAATTTCTCAATCCGGTTTACGAACATCTGCACGAACCTTTTTTGATGAAGGGAATGAAGGAAGCCGTCGGGCGAATTCTGAAAGCGGTTGAAAATAAAGAAAAAGTTTTGATTTGGGGCGATTACGACGTTGACGGGACGACCGGCACGGTTGTTTTGCGAAAGGCTTTGGAAATTCTCGGCGCGGAAACCGGCTTTCACGTTCCGAATCGCTTTACCGAAGGTTACGGCATCAATATTCCCGCGCTCGAAAAAGCGAAGGAAAAAGGTTTTTCGCTCGTCGTTACGGTTGACTGCGGCATCAGAAGTTTCGAGCCTTTGATCTGGGCGCGGGAAAACGGCATTGATGTCGTCGTCACCGATCATCACTTAGCGGACGAAGGTCGCGGAAATCCGCCCGCGTTCGCCGTCGTCAATCCGAATCAGACGGGCTGCGAATACCCGGACAAAAATCTCGCCGGTGTCGGTGTCGCGTTCAAACTCGTTCACGCTTTGCTGCGGGAAAAAGGGAGGGAAAATCTCGTTCGCGGATTTTTGAAAATCGTCGCTATCGGAACGATTGCCGATGTTATGAAATTAACCGGCGAAAACCGCGCGATTGTCACGCTCGGACTTCAGGATTTGCCGAAGGCGCATAATTTCGGGCTGAAAGCCCTGATGGAAGTTTCCGACTGCCGTTCGGAAATGACGAGTTATCATATCGGTTTTCGCATTGCGCCGCGCATCAACGCCGCCGGAAGAATGGAAAACGCCCGGCAAGTCGTCGAGCTTTTTGAAGCCGACAGTTTTGAAAAAGCGAGAGAATTAGCCGCCGTTCTCGACACCCGCAACCGCGAACGGCAAAAAATTCAGCGCGAAATCACCGAACTCGCTCTGCTCGAATACGTCGAAAACGGCGGAAGCCTGAAACAGACGCACGTCGCCGTCATTGCGGGCGAAAACTGGCATCGCGGCGTGATCGGTTTGGCGGCATCGAAAATCACCGAAAGACTCAATCGTCCGTCAATCGTGATTTCGCTCGAAAACGGAATCGGACACGGTTCGGCGCGTTCGATTGCCAATTATCATCTGTTAAGCGGTCTGGAATCGTGCGGCGATTTGATGGAGCAGTTCGGCGGTCACGCGGCGGCGGCGGGAATGAAAATCAAGTTTGAAAATATCGAAAAGCTGCGCGAAATGGTAAATCAACACGCGATTGCGAATTTATCCGATGAAGATTTAATTCCCGAACTCAAAATTGACGCGGTTGTTTCATCAAATACGCTCGGATTGCCGCTCATCGAAGATTTAAAGCGGCTCGAACCGTTTGGAATGGGAAACCGCAAGCCGACTTTCGTGACGCGCGATCTGATTCTGCAAGCCGATCCTTTCGTGATGAAGGAAAAACATTTGAAATTAAAGCTGAAAGATCAGAACGGAAAACCGTTTGAAGCCGTTTGGTGGGACGGCGTGGAGAAATCTAAAGAGCAAACTCTGAAACCGAAAAGCCGCATCGAACTAGCTTATACGCCCGAAGCGAATGTTTGGAACGGAAACACTCGGCTGCAATTGGTTGTCGAAGATTTGCGAACGGATAATTAGAACGGAGGAAAGAAAATGGATTTGGTTGTTAAATGGCAGGAATTGATGAGCAATCCGTTTTTTCGGAATATTCCGTATAAAGTCGAACTCAATAAATTCGGACAGATTCTGATGAGTCCGGCTTCAAACCGGCACGGAATTTTGCAGTTTAAAGTCGGAAGCGCGATAAAAGAAAAAAGAAAAAGCGGCGTTATAATCACCGAATGTTCGATTTTGACAAGCGAAGGCGTAAAAGTTGCCGATGTCGCGTGGGCTTCCGATGAATTTTTCGCTGAATTCGGAGAATTGACACCTTATCCGAAAGCACCGGAAATTTGCGTCGAAATCGTTTCGCCCGGAAACAGCAAAGCCGAAATCAAAGACAAAATTCGTCTCTATTTGGAAAAAGGCGCACAGGAAGTCTGGATTGTTGACGAATACTCGAAAACCGATTTTTATACTCACACGGGAAACGTAGAAAAATCGAGACTCGCGGCTGATTACAAGTTGTAAATGTCAGAAATAAAACGTCCCGACATCAAAAAACTGCAAACGCGCGCTAATCTGCCGAAGTATTTTCGGCTGGCGGCGATTTTCGCGCTTGTCGTTACGGTTTTGTTCGTCGGCATCGGATTTTACCGCGCCCGCAATAATCAGGAATTTCGGATGAAAGGCTTTCCGACCGAACTTTCAAAAGACGTAATCGCCGAAGTCAACGGTTTTGAACGAACCGAATCCGAAGGCGATGTCAAAAAATATTACATCAAAGCCGACAAAGCCAGAACTTACGCCGACAATCATCAGGAACTCGAAAATGTCTTTTTGCAGGTTTTCGATGAATCCGGCGGCGACGCGAGCGACCGGATAACGGCGGCGAAGGCGATTTATATTCCGGCGGAAAACAAAAATTTCAACGCCTTTTTCGCCGGAAACGTAAACGTCGAAACGCGCGACGCGCTGCGAATAAAAACCGAACAAATCGCCTACAAAAAAGAAACGGAAACGGCGGAAGCCGATGAACTGATCGAATTCGAGCGCGAAAACATTAGAGGCAAATCATTCGGCGCAATAGCTCACATCAAAGAAAAACGGCTCGAACTGATGAATCAGGTGGAAATTTTCGCATTCGCCCTAAATCCTGATGACACGATGGCGCAAAACAAACTCCAAAGCGCGAAAATCGCCGCAAATTATGCGATGTTCGACCAGTTAAACGGAAAAATCGAGCTTTCCGAAAACGTCAATATCAACATCACGCCGAACGCAAACAACAATGAAATGTCGCAGCCGACCGACATCAAATCCAACCGCGCGACTGCCGTTTTAGTTAATAAAGAAATCAAACAGATTGATTTAAACGGCAATGTTGAAGTTTATCAAAAACCGACCGAAGCGAACGCGAAATGGACGAAAACGAAGGCGAACAAAGCGACGGCGAAAATTGATAAGGAACTGAAAAGGCTCGAATTGTTTGAAAACGTCGAGATTGAAACCGTCGTCAATAACACGAAACCGACGAAAATAAATTCGGGTTATGCCGTTTACGAAAAAGATGCCGACCGTTTTGAACTGAAAAACGGCGTTCATATTGTTACGATTGAAGACAATCAGCCGACGAACATTCGAGCGAATGAAGCTGTTTACGAACAGTCGAACGGGAAAATACTGCTTTACGGCAACGCTGAAATTACGCAAAGAAACGATTTAATCAAAGGTGATACTTTGATTGCCGAACTTTACCCGAACAAAAAACTCCGAAACGCTTTCGCCAAAGGCAATTCATTTTTGAAACAAACAACGCCGGAACGTGCGACGGAGATTTTCGCTAATGAGTTAAACGCGGCTTTCGACGAAAATCAGTTTTTGCAAACCGCCAACGCCGTCGGCGACGGGAGCGCGGCATTTATTCCGGTGAAAGCGAACGAGTATTCAAAAGTCACGATTTCCGCGCCGAACGCGATTCGCATCAACTTCAAAGGGGAAGGTTTGCTCGATCAAATGCAGACGCAGGGACGCACGACGATTCAACTCAACGCGCCGGGTAATTCGCCGGATGCCGCCAACAAACGTCTGACCGCCGATTCTGTAAAATCATTTTTTAATCAGAACGGAAAGGATTTGACGAGAGCCGAAGCTGTCGGAAACGCCGAACTTTACGTCGAACCGCTCAAAAATTCCGCCGAAAACTATAAAACTACTGTCAACGCCGTGCGTTTCGATTGCGAATTTTTTCCGACCGGCAACAACGCGAAAAACTGCACGGCAGACGGAAAAACGAAAACCGTTCGCGTTCCGACCGTTGCGGGCGACAATCGCGGAACGCAGACGCTTTTAACCGACAAGCTGAACGCCGGTTTTAATCAGCAAACGCAGGACGTTCAGCAATTCGACGCGGTTGGGAATACGAAATTTTCCGAACTCGACCGCAACGGAATCGCCGACCGGATCAGTTTTTCGACGACCGACGAAATCATTCGTCTGCGCGGCGGCGAACCAACCGTTTGGGATTCGAGGGCGCGGGCGAAAGCAACAGAAATTGACTGGGATTCGCGCAATGAAAAAACGAATTTGCGCGGCGGCATCTCGACCACTTATTACAACCAGACACAAACCGGCGGCGCGACTCCGTTCGGCGAAACGAACAAACCCGTTTTCGTAACGGCGGCGGCGGCGGAATTCGATCATCGCCAAGAGACCGGACTTTACACCGGAAACGCCCGCGCCTGGCAGGAAAATAATTACGTCCGCGCCGACAAACTGCTGCTCCGGCAAAAACAAGGTCAACTGCTCGCCGAAGGCGCGGTGCAGAGCCTTTTGTATAACGCGAAACGAAAAGAAGGCGGCAAGGAAACGAATATTCCGGTCTACGCAACGGCGCAGAAACTGACGTTTAATCGTGAAACCAGAATTCTGCGTTACGAAACCGACGTTGACATCCGGCAGGGAGCCGACCGCATCACGGCGGGCGCGGCGAATGTTTTTATGAATGAACACAATGACGTTTCGCAAACGGTGGCGGAAAACAATGTCGTCGTCACGCAGCCGAACCGCAAAGCCTCCGGCGATTACGCGCAATATAACGCGACGGATGAAATTATAATTTTACGAGGCAATCCGGCGCGAATCGAAGACGCGGAAAACGGTTCGTCGCAGGGCGGTGAAGTGACGGTTTACCTGCGCGAAAACCGCGTCGTCGGCGAAGGCAAAACGAAACAAGCCGGAACAGGCAGAATTCGCTCGGTTTACAAAGTGAAAAATCAATAAAATTATTTTTGTGATTATTATTCTGCCAAGTTTCTAAACATCTTACCTGACAATCAAGTAATTTCGGATTAAAATTAAAATAATGTTCGCGCTTTTCGGTTCAAAAAATAAGGAAACAACTAACGGCAATCACGAAAAAGTGCTTGCCGATTCTTTGTCCGGCGTGAGTTTGCAAAAATCTTACGGGCGGCGGCGTGTGGTTGATGATGTCAATCTTTCGGTCGGGCAGGGCGAAGTAGTCGGGCTTCTCGGCGCGAACGGCGCGGGGAAAACGACTACTTTTTATATGCTTGTGGGACTTGAACGCCCGGAGAATGGAAATATTTTTTTGAACGGGCAGGACGTAACGAATCTGCCGATGTATCTGCGGGCGCGGCTCGGACTCGGATATTTGCCGCAGGAGCCTTCGATTTTTAGAAAAATGTCCGCCGAACAGAATATTTTGGCTGTTCTGGAGACTATGAAGATGCCGCGTGCCGAAAGGTTTGCGCGGCTCGACGAATTGATGGACGAATTCGGCATCGCGCACGTCAGAAAAACGCGCGGCGATGCGCTTTCGGGCGGAGAACGCCGCCGCGTCGAGATCGCCCGCTGTCTCGCAACCGAACCGCAATTTATACTTCTCGACGAACCGTTTGCCGGAATTGACCCGCTGGCGATTGACGATATTCGGGAAATTATTATCTATCTCAAAAATCAGGGAATCGGTATTTTAATCACCGACCACAATGTCCGCGAAACTCTCGGCATTACCGACCGCGCGTTTATAATGGCGGAAGGGAAAATTCTCCGCGCCGGAAACCCGCAGCAGTTAGTTGAAGACCCGGAAGTCCGGCGGCTTTATTTAGGCGAAAGATTCAGCTTATAGCGTTTGGATTTTCACTTTTCCGGAATAAATCAGTTATAATTCATAAAAGCGAATAATGTTTAATCCAAAACTCGAAAAGAGATTAGGTGGTAAACATTTCAAACCAAATTTATGTCATCTTTAAGACTCCAGACAACTCTCAGACAGGGAATGGTTCTCACGCCTCAATTGCGGCAGAGAATCGAAATGCTTCAGATGACCTCGATGGAATTAAACGAGCTTGTGCAAACGGAATTGGTGTCGAATCCGGTTTTGGAAGAAGTTCAGTCAGGTGACGAAATTCAGGAAATATCAAGCAATATTCTCGACCAGAATTCCGACGGACATTCGGAATCTTTTGAAAACGGAGCTGGCGGCGATTACGATCCTTCAGCGGAAAATATTTCCAATCTTCAAGATAAAGCGGAAAGTTTTAAACCGGAAAATCCTTCAGAAAACGGGTTTGAAGAAACGAAAGCGGCGGATTTTGAAACCGATGATGAAACATTTATCGGCGAAAAATCCGACGCTTTTGAGGAAATTGATTACGGCAGAGAATTTCAGGATTATCTCGATCCCGGATACAAAACGCAGGAATTTGAACATAAAGAAGACGCTCCGAGTTTCGAGCAGTTTTTGTCGCATTCACCGTCGCTGATCGAACATCTCGAATGGCAGTTAAATTTACAGCAAATCAGCGAACGATTAGAGGACATCGGAAACTGCATCATCGGAAATTTAGACGCGGACGGACGACTTGTTACTTCCAACGATGAAATTGCCGAGATGTCCGAATGTTCGGCGGAGATGGTGGAAAAGGCGCGTCAGGCGGTTTTGCGGCTCGATCCGGTCGGCTGCGGAGCGCGCGATGTCAATGAGTGTCTGCTCGCCCAGCTTGAATCCAGAGGTGAAGGCGAAAGTCTGGCGGCGGACCTCGTTCGTAATCATCTGGAAGATTTACAGCCGTTCAGACTTCAACATTTATCAAAAGAGATCGGTATTGAACTTCACGCTCTGAACGAAGAAATCAATAAAATCCGATTGCTCAATCCTTATCCGGGAAGAAGCTATTCATCGGAAGAACCGATTTACGTTTCGCCGGAAGTTTATATCGAAAAAGTCGAAGATGATTACGTGATTTATTTTACCGATGACGGTAGTCCGCGCCTTCGCATCAGCCAGACTTATCATCATCTGTTAGACAAAACCGATACATCGAAGGAAACTAAGGATTTTATTAAGGAAAAAGTTCGTTCAGCGGTTGATTTGCTGCGTAATATCGAACACCGTCGGCAGACTATTTACCGCGTCGTCGAATGTATCGTCAATCGCCAGCACGAATTTCTCGACAAGGGCGTTCAATATATCAAACCGATGATGCTGAAAGACGTTGCCGAAGACATTGGAATGCATCTTTCGACGATTTCGCGCGTCGTTAACCGCAAATATGCGTTTACACCGCAGGGCGTTATCGAACTGCGCCGCTTTTTTTCCGAAGGAATGCTGAACGAGGACGGCGAAGAGGTTTCGACGCGCATTTTGAAATTGCGAATTAAGAAAATGGTTGAAGATGAGGATACGAAAAAGCCTCTGACCGACGAACAGATTGCAAAAATCTTGAGCAAGGAAGGCGTGAAATTATCGCGTCGGACGGTTGCCAAATACCGCGACCAAATGCAGATTCCCGGTTCGCGCGAAAGAAAAACGGTTATTTGATTTTGGATTTTAGATTTTAGATTTTGGATTAAAGAAACGGAACGCCGATAGATTAAGATTGCATAAGATTATTTAAGTTTTTTTAGAATTTTATGCCAATAAATCTTAATTTGTCATAATGATCGGTGTTCCATTGTTATTTATTTAATTCAAAGCTATTTATCTAATCCAAAATCCAAAATCCAAAATCCAAAATTAAAAAAGGGGGAATTTTATGAAATTTGAATTTACGGGCAGACATCTCGATGTCACGCCCGCTTTACGTTCGCACGTCGTCGAACATTTTGACAAACTAAATCATATTTTTGACGGCAAGCCGGCAAAGGCGCACGTAATTATCGAGGTCGAACGCGGCAAACACCGCTCGGAAATCATTGTAAAATGGCGCAACGATATTTTGACGGCGAACACGAGCGTTTCCGATATGTATCAGTCGTTGACACAAACGATTGGTAAAATCGAAAAGCAGGCGTTAAAACTAAAAAAGAAAGTTATTGATAAATCGCACAAAGCGAAAAAAGTCAGCACGATTACGCCGCCGGAAGTGGAAGTTATGCCCGCGCCTGCCGCGCCGAAAATCGTTTCCGCCAGAAAATATGCGGTCAAACCTTTGACGGATGAAGAAGCGGCGATGCAGCTCGAAGCCGAAGTTAATCAATTTCTCGTTTTTCGCAATGCGGAAAATCAAAGGATTTCGGTAATTTATAAAAGAAAAGATGGAAATTACGGTTTGATCGAACCATAAAATCAGATGCCGACCGAAATTAAAAGCGACAAATCTGAAATGACAATTATTGATTTTGTCAAAAATTCGCCTGCCGAACTCGAATTGGAAGTTTCGGCAGGCGATAACTGTCTTGAGAAAAGTGAAATGGATTCGGAGAAACTCCAAAAAAACGAACTCGCTCCTCAGATAACGATACACGGAGTTTTGCTCGGAATTTACGGTATCGGAGTTTTAATCGTCGGCGAATCTGGAATCGGTAAATCCGAATGCGCTCTGGATTTGATCACTCGCGGACATAGCCTTATTTCGGACGACGCGGTTTGCATCAGAAAAATCGGCAGTCGGCTCGAAGGTCGTTCGCCGGAACTTACTTTTGAACACATCGAAATTCGCGGTTTGGGAATTCTCAATATCCGCGATCTTTTCGGCGTTTCGTCCGTCAGAAAATGCAAATCCGTCGCGCTTTGCATCGAGTTGAAAAAATGGAAAGACGTGGAAGAAATCGAGCGCGTCGGACTGGAAATGCGGCAGGAAAATATTTTTGGTATCGAAGTGCCGAAAGTGGTTTTGCCAGTCAGTTCGGGAAGAAATCTTTCGACTTTGGTTGAAACCGCCGTCCGCGTTCATCTTTTGCAAATCTCAGGTGGTAATGCCGCGCGTAAATTAATCGAGAAACATACGGCAAAACTTAGCGAAAAGATTTAATGGGAGTGCGGACATCCGTGTCCGCAAAATCGCCGAAAGGCGATGAAAAAGTTTCGATTAAATGCGATATTGAATATAACCGAAGTATTTTTCATCGCTGGCGCGATATTGCGGACACGGATGTCCGCGCTCCGATTTGCTCCGACAGTTTGAATCGCACCTTTCGGATAAACGATAAATTGAGTTAAAATAAAAGTCACCTTTTTTATGGCGACTGCTAAACAAAAAAATCTTCCTAATTTTATCATCATAACTGGTTTAAGCGGTTCGGGAATGAGTTCGGCGACGAATGCGTTTGAGGATTTGGGCTATTTTTGCGTAGATAATTTACCGCTGACGATGCTTTCGACATTTTCGCGGCTGCTGATTCCGAACGAAGAAGATGCCATTGCAATTGAAAAAGCCGCGCTGGTTATAAATATCCGCGAGCGACATTTTTTGTCCGAGTTTCCGGGCGAACTGAAAAAAATACGCAAGAAAAAACTCGTTCCGTTCGTCGTTTTTTTCGAGGCATCGGACGATGTTTTGCAAAGACGTTTTTCCGAAACACGCCGCCCGCATCCGGCTGATGTCGGCGATGGATTACTCGCGGCGATTCGGGCGGAAAAACAGGCTTTGGAAAAAGTCCGTGAAACAGCAGATTTGATTATTGACACTTCCGAACACACCGTTCACACTCTGCGGCGTTTGCTAGTGCAAAGGTTCGGTCATTCTGAAGAAGGTTCGCCTCTCAATGTTCAATTTGTCAGTTTCGGTCACAAATACGGCGTTCCGCGTGAAGTTGATTTACTTTTTGACGTGCGGCATTTGACGAATCCGTATTTTGATAAAAACTTAAAACATTTGCCGGGAAGCGACCCGAAAGTAATCAAGTTTTTGGAAAAACAGGAAGACGTGCAGGAAACCGTCAGCCGTTTTGCGGATTTGCTGGCATATCTGCTGCCGCTTTACCGGCGCGAAGGAAAATCTTATTTAACCGTTGGAGTCGGCTGCACCGGCGGACGACATCGTTCGGTGATGGTCGCCAATCGGCTCGGCGAAAATTTACAGACAAAAGATTACGAAATAACGGTTGTTCATCGTGACGTGCAGAAATAGGAAGTGAAAATTAAAAATTAAAAATTAAAAACCGGAAAACGTAAGTGAAAAAAAATCGCAAATCGCAAATCTAAAATCGCAATTGAAAACCAGTGAATTAAAATGAGTGAAATAAAAAAAATTGGCGGTGTTTTGGTTTCGCACGGACAAGTTGCCAATGAACTTTTGGCGGCGGCGGAAACGGTAGTTGGGAATTTGTCGCATATCGCGGCTGTTTCCATCGGCTGGCACGACGATGTTGAATTATCGAAAGCTGAAATTCAGCGGGCGATTAAAAAAGTTTCTTCCGGCACCGGCGTTTTGCTCCTGACCGATATGTTCGGCGGAACTCCGACGAATATTTCCGCGATGTTTATCAAGGAAAACGAAGTAGAAATCGTGACGGGCGTTAATCTGCCGATGGTTATCAAACTCGCTTCGCAAAATAGTGAAAAGACTTTAACGGAAATGGCAAAAGATGTTGAAGAACAGGGAAGACAGTCCATTTACCGCACCGGCGCACTGCTCGAACCGCAAAAATTGAAAAAAGATGCTGGAAGCTAAAGTGAAGGTCATCAATCAACTCGGACTTCACGCCCGCGCCGCCGCGCAGCTTGTGCGGTTGGCGGCGAAATTTGAAAGCCGCATTATTCTTATTCGAGAAGACAACGCCGTCATTGCCGACGCGAAATCAATTTTAAGCGTTTTAACTTTAGCAGCGGCAAAAGGAACGGAAATGAAATTGCAGGTTGATGGAACTGATGAACAGGCGGCATTGCAGTCAACCTTCGATCTTTTCGCAAATGGGTTTGGAGAACTGGGAGAATAAAGTTTTTATGAATTTTACGCGAAAACCGGGCTTAGATAAAAAAATCGGAATTTTAGGCGTTCCGCTCGGTTTCGGCGCGGGACAGACGGGAAGCGAACTCGGCGGCGCGGCGATTCGTTTATCGAAAATTCGCGGCAAATATTTGTGCGATCATATTCAGGAATTAGGTTACGAAGTAAAAGATTACGGTGATGTTGGCATCGCTAAACCGAACCGTCTGGTTGATGTCTGCGAAAATCCGCGTTATCTGCCGGAAATGGAGATTGCCAGCAGTTTGATGGCAAAATCGGTCAAGGAAATTTTGCGTAACGGCGAGTTTCCGGTAATTTTAGGCGGCGATCATTCGATTGCCATCGGAACTTTTTCCGGCGTTTCATCATTTTTTCACGAACGGGAAACCGACATCGGCTTGATTTGGTTTGACGCTCACGCCGATATAAATACGCACGAAACTTCGGAATCAGGCAATATTCACGGAATGCCGCTCGCGGCGATTCTAGGACACGGCAAAGCGGAACTCGTCAACGTCGAAGGTTTTGCGCCGAAATTAAAACCGCAATACTGCGCTCACGTCGGCGCACGCGATTTGGATTCGGGCGAACAAAAGCGCATTCACGAACTCGGTTTGCGCGAAAATTTTTTTACGATGAGCGATATTGACCGGCGCGGAATGCTGGCGTGTGTTGAAGATGCGATTGAAATCGCATCACGCGCTCCCGGCGGATTCGCGGTCACGTTTGATATTGATATGATTGACCCGCGTTTCGCGCCCGGTTCGGGAACGCTCGTGCGCGGCGGAACGACTTACCGCGAAGCGCATCTCGCACTCGAATTAGTCGCCGAACAAGGCAAAATGGTGTCGTTTGAAATCGTCGAAGTCAATCCGATGCTTGACCAAAGTAATATTACGGTAGAATTAGCCGGTGAATTGATTCTCTCAGCACTCGGTAAAACTATTTTATAATTCAAGATTCAGGATTTAAGATTCAAGATTCAAGATTTTAGATTAAAAATTTTAACTGAATATTTAAATTCAAATTTGATGATCGAAATATGTCGAATCTTCTATTCAGAATCTTAAATCTTAAATCTTGAATCCTGAATCCTGAATCTTGAATCCTGAATCCAAAAAAGCTATGGAAAAAATAAAAGTCGGCGTTGTTTACGGCGGGCGTTCGGGGGAACACGAAGTTTCGGTTCGCTCGGCAAAAACTGTGATCGAACAGATTGATAAAGACAAATATGAAGTCGTGCCGATTGCTGTTTCAAAAGAAGGAAACTGGCTGAATCCGTTTGAATCGCTCAAATTGCTGACATCGGAAACGCAGAAATTGCTGGCTGAAGATGCAGCGAATTATACGCGGAATCCAATCGCTTTAATCGGTGATACGAAATATGAAGGTTTGACTCAGCTTCGGATTGCCGACGGCGAAGAACATTTCACGAAACTTGATGTTATATTTCCGGTTCTGCACGGAACTTACGGCGAAGACGGAACGATTCAGGGACTTTTTGAAATGGCTGACATTCCATACGTCGGCTGCGGTGTTTTAGCGTCGTCGTGCGGAATGGATAAAGTCGTGATGAAAACGCTTTTTCGTGACGCGGGTTTGCCGATCTGCAAATACGTCTGGTTTTTGCGGAGCGAATGGGAACGCGGCAACGATGTCGTCATTCGCCAAATCGAAGCGAAACTCGGTTTTCCGTGTTTCGTCAAACCGGCAAATCTCGGCTCGTCGGTCGGCGTTTCAAGAGCCGACGATGCAGATTCGCTACGAAGAGCCATCCGGCTCGCCGCCGAATACGACCGCAAAATCGTCGTCGAAGAAGGTTTGGATATGCGCGAAATCGAATGTGCCGTGATCGGAAACGACGATCCGCGAGCGAGTCTGCCGGGCGAATACATCATTCGTGACGACAGCAAAAAATTTCTCGATTACACGGAAAAATACTCCGGCACCGGAAACAACGAATTCGTCGTTCCGGCTCCGGTTTCAGATGAACTAACCAAGAAAATCCAACAAATGGCGGTGACGGCTTTCAAAGCGGTTGACGGTTCAGGTCTGGCGCGCGTTGATTTCTTTTTTCTCAATCAAACAGCCGCGCTGCTCGTCAATGAAATTAACACTTTGCCCGGTCTGACCGACGCTTCCGGTTTTCCGAAAATGTGGGCGGGAAGCGGAATGAAATTCACCGAAGTAATTGATTCGCTGATTACGCTGGCAATCGAAAGGCATCACGATAAATCCAGAAATAAGACGAGTTTCTAGAATTTGATTAATCAACAGAATATAAATTCACCTCTTTTTATTTGATAAAAATTGAGGTGTTTTTTCGTATTCGCCAGTACAATCTCCAAATCTTTTCGCTTCCCAGATAGGCACTGGTTTTGAGATCATCCAAATTTTCTTTCCATCTAAACTTACTCTTACTTCGCGCCCAAGTTCAAAGTCACCTTCAATTATTTCTTTCGTGAATAAAAAGCGGACAATCCAAAATGAATCTTCATTATTTTCCTCAACAAGAGCAAAAACAGGCTTCGGCTCGATAGAATTTAACCGTACGGCGAAAATGTTTTTAAGGTCAGAAGCATTTTCGCCTTCCTCCAAATACAATTTTGCATTTCTGCTTGCAGGTATTTCTGTGTATCCGTTAAGCAGAACAAAGGATTCAGCAATTTCAATTGCTTGCTTTTGATTCAAAATTAGTTTGTCTTGAGCGATAACAAAAATATTTGTTAATACGAATAACTTAACAAATATAAAAATAGATAAGAGAATTTTCAAAGGCTGCTTAAATAATTTTTTCATGATTTCTATGGGAAGATCAAATATTTACTTAAAGTTCAATTTTTCGGCGCGTTATAGCCTTTTCGCGTTCTGATAATTAAATTCGGTCGGGCGACTCGAAGTTCGATTGTCCGCCATTTTCCGTCTTTTTTCGGGTTGGTTGATTGATAGCCGAGCGTGTATTGAACGCCGAGTTCTTTGACGATATTTTCAAAAGCCTGACGCATTGCAGTGCCGCCGGGAGTGGCAATGAAAATGCCGCCGGTTTTTTCCGCGAAGTTTTTCAGCGCACCCTGACTTTGCATTTTTCCGCTGGCGGCGGAGTTGAGCGGCGACATATCAACCGTGTAAATAGTCGCGTTTGCCGCGCTCGCGGCTTTTAGTGCTTTGTCGGCTGAATATTTGCTTTTCGTGTCCGCGCCGTCGGAAAGAACGATAATCGCTTTGCGTTTTTCAGGGCGTTTTTCTAATTCCTGCGCCGCTTTGAAAATCGCGTCGTTCAAAGCCGTCCAGCCGTCAGCCTTTAAATCGAAAACTTTTTCGGCAATATCGCGCGTGTTGGAAAAATCCTGCACGAGCGATATTTTCGTGTCGAAATTATAAATTGCGACCATATCATCGGCTCGCAATCCGTCCAAAAAATTGATCGCCGCCGAACGCGCCAGACTGACTTGCTGCTCCATACTTCCCGATGTGTCGAGCAGAATTACGGCGGCAAACGGCGTTTCCTGTGTTTCAAAAATTGAAACTTCCTGTGGCGCACCGTCTTCGTAAACTTTAAATTGTGAACGCTTTAATCCGGCGGCGGGTTTGCCGCCTGCGTCGGTGATCGTGGCATTGACGAGAACAACTGAAGAATCAACTTTGATAATTTCATCGTCGTCGGTCTGAGCGGCGGCGAAGTTTGAAAGTAAAAGAAGACAAAAAAACGCCGTCAAAGTAAGCCTGATTTTACGCATAAAAATAAGCCGCGATTAATTTAGTTTGAAAAGAAATTCCGGCAAGCAGTTATTTGCCGACTTTTATAAATTTTAAAATTTTCAAAAGCGAGTTGGAACTTTGAATCGCAATTACCGAAACGGAAAATCTGGAAGTTTTCTTTAATTCATTGAGTAATTTCGTTGCCGTTGACTGAAGTTTTTTAATTGAAATCGCCAATACCGACGGTTTTTCTACAACTTCGGCGACTTCTACGCTGCCTTCCGTATTATCTTCGATTACTGCCCCGTCGTCATCGTCGCCGCCGAGTTCTTTACGGATTTTTTTTGTGATTTTTTCCAAACGCGCGAGTTTTGTCTGATCTTGCGGAGATAATTTGTCGTTGTTTGCCACCGATTTTTCAAGCTCTTCGCTTAATTTCAAGGCTTCTTCGCCGCGCTCGATCATCTCTTCGTGGTCTTTTTTTGCCTGTTCGATTTTATGTTTATCGAGTGTTTCCTGAATGTTTTTCGGTAAATCATCTTTTACGGGCGCACGACCGCTCGGAGTGCTGGCATCGCTTTGCGCGTTGATTCCGATTGCCGCAGCAAAAACAAAAACAAGTGTAAAAAAATATTTGGGAAGTTTATTTACCATATCTGAAACGTAATTTTACTGGTCTACGACCTGCGGCGCATCGGGCGAATTTCCCGTGACTGTTTCGATTAATTTCGACAAAAATTCGTCTTCGGCGATACCGGAACTTTGCAGCGTCGTCCATTCGCTCGTCAAACCGTTGCCGGAACGCCCTTCAACTTTTGCAGTCACCGAAACATTATTTTGAATTCCGTCAAGCGATTGAACCTCAATAGTTAAAGTAAATTGTCCGCGTGACCAGACCGTTTCCGACGAAGGCACGACTGCATAACGGTTTATTTCGTTTTGCGAAATGACCGAGCCTTTCGCAAAGACAAACGGCTGCGTGATAATAATGCCGTCACCCGGACGCGACGCGGCATCGTCTATGATTATCTTCTTTTCTTTTAGAGTGGAAATAATATTTTCAACTAAAATATTGCGCCGAGAGTTTAGTTTGTAAGGATTTGGCAGAATTTCGCGCACCTTCGTTTTGCCCGCACCCCAATCAAACGCCCGCGCAGGCGGATTGTTGCCGGTGTTGTTGCCGGTATTTGTTTTATTGCCTTCATCGCGGATTTTCGAGGTTTGCGGGTCAACGCCTTTTTGCCCGAAAATCGCTGACGAAAAAACTGTAAAAACGAAAATTGTGAATAGAAAATTTTTCATAAAAACTCTTATCGCTTTTATCAGGCGATAATAAAAATATAGCTGAAACCGGCGTAAAACAAAAGGTTTGATGTCTTGAAAATTTTATTGGTTGTCACGCCCAAAAACATCGGAAATATAATAACGGCGCGATTATTTTCGGGTATTGGTTTTGTTTTGCATTTCCCACAAAAGAAGATGTTTGAGAAAAGCGTGATGAGCGGCGAAACGGGCGATGCAGAAACCGGCGAAACCATCAAGAAAACCGACTTTTAGGAAATAAGTCTGGAAAAAAGCTGTGAAACCGGCAGACATTACTTTTAGTTTCGTAGTTTTTCGACCACGCTCGAACATCTGCGCGGCGGCAAGCGGAGCGTATCTTTCACCGATCATTTTGTGATGATGCGCGGCGTTTTCCACGCTGAAATGCAGAATGTCGGCTTTCAATTTTTCGAGGCGCGAGCCTTCCGTCATTTGCACCGATTCGTGAATCAAAGCGTCGCTCCAAACGCCGTTTTTGCGATTAAAAAAACGCATCTGCCAATCGGGATACCAGCCGCAATGCTGAATCGGACGGTTCATATAATAAGTCAGACGCGAAATTCGATAGCCGTCAGCGATTTCATTTTCGGGGAGATTTTTTATTCGCAGAATTTCGGTTTTTAATTCGTTGGAAATGCGCTCGTCGGCATCGAGACTAAAAATCCAATCGTTTGCCGCCGAATCAACTGCAAACTGTTTTTGTTTGAAAAATCCGAGCCATTTTTGAATTATTATTTTTGCGCCTAAACTTTCGGCGATTTCCCGCGTTCGGTCGGAACTTTCCGAATCAACGACGATCATTTCGTCAGCCCATTCGAGCGATTTGATTGCGTCGGCGATATTTGCTTCTTCATTAAAAGCGATGATAACGGCGGAAATTTTCACGTTGTTGATTGTCGCAAACTTCTAGTAAAACTTAAAGAGTCCGCTTGCCGACCCTTTAGAAAAACAATCAAATCAGTCCGGTTAAATGTTGAAATAGTTAAATTATTTGACGATTTTCCGGGTATCTTTTTTGACGGATTTAGCGCAGCCGTCAACCGTCGCCAAAACCGCCAGAGTTCGCAGATATTTATCGGTAAAACTCTCGGCTTGCGTCACCGCGCCCTGAAAATCGGTTTTGCTGAGTTCGCCGAAGGTTTGAGAAATATCAAAACCCGGAACGCTGTAACCGATAAAAATGCCAAACTCCTTGCTGGTTATCCGGTGCGACATAAAATCCGTAAAAAGATTCGGATTTTCAAGTTTGTTGGCGGTTTTAATTGAATTTGAAATCGCGTCGAGCGCGTTGAAATGGTCAATTTTTTCATACATATATGCAAGTCCGAGCAAAACCTGCGCTTTTTCGACAGAATCGGGCGATTTTTGCGCCATTTTGTAAACTTCCGAAAGCGAATCGAGCGATTCGATTTTCGTCGCGGGTTCTTTTAATTTGGCTTCGGCAACGTCAAAATATAAAACGGCGCGATGTTCTATTCTGGGAACTTTCTCGGCAAATTTTCTAGCTTCTTCATAGCGTTTTTCCTTTGTCGCCACTTTGGAACGCGAAAAGTAGAAATAATTCGTCGTGTCTTCACGCACTTTTTCCTCTTTAATTTTATCGAGCCAACTTTCCGCCATCTCGAATTCTTCTTCTTTTTTGGCAATAGTCGCCAGATTCACGATTTGCAAATCGGTAAGTTTGCCTTCTTCATCCGCCTTTTCAACGTCTTTTATTCTTTCGGCAAATGTGCTGCTGAAATTTTTCTGCGAATCCTCGCGTTTTTTGACGCTTTCCTGCGTTTCCGGCGAAGTAAGCGAAACGGCGGTCGTTTTGGCTTGCAGAAATAACTCCTTTAATTCCGGGAATTGCTGCAATACAATCGGCTCAAACTCATTTAAAGCCATAAAAGCGTAAGCCGATTCCGGCAAATTTGAATTCACATTTATATTTGCGGCAGTTTCGTTTGTAAGCGAATTGACGCGGCGCAGTAAAATTGATAAAAAATGCTTTTGAAAAACAGAGTTCGGCGAAAGATTTTTCGGAATCGAAGTTCCCAACTGATATTTTTCCGCGCCGAAAATTCTATCGCCGGCAAACGGGTAAGCGGAGAGATACAAAAGGCGCGAAACTTCCGCGTTGGCGTAATTATTCAAGAGTTCGGAAT
>JALYQJ010000051.1 GCA_030855875.1 Acidobacteriota bacterium | reverse complement strand
AATCAAACAAACTATATGAACGCCTTTTCTGCCGATAGCGTTGGCGAGCGGCGGAATGGCAAACGCGACGAGAAAACAGACGAAATTGTAAACCGCGAAACACACGCCGCCCCATTCCGTTCCCTGTCTGAACAGCGGCGAAGCGTCGTCCGGTGCGCCGAAAACGTGCCGCGCCACCGTCAAACCGTAGTATTGCCACATAAACGGCAGCGCGAACCACGTAAAAAACTGCACGACCGCCAATTGCTTCATCGTCGTCGGCATATCGGCGATGGCTTCGGCGATTTCCTTGAAAATATTGGAAACGATATTTCCTTCATTTTGTTTGCGCCGAAACTCTTCCATATCTTCGGGCGGATATTCGCTCGTAGTGAAAATAGTCCACAAAACCGCCACGATAAACGCAATTGCGCCGACAATAAAGGCGATCAAAGTCGAATAAGGAATGCCGCTTTTCATCACGCCGACCACGCCGACCAGTGTCAGAATATACGGAAGCGCGTTTGCCAGCGTCGAGCCGATGCCGATAAAAAACGACTGCATCACAAAGCCCAAAGTGCGCTGTTCTTCAGGTAATTTGTCGCCGACAAACGCTCTGAAAGGCTCCATCGTGATATTGATCGAAGCGTCCATAATCCACAAAAGACCGGCAGCCATCCAAACCGTCGAAGAATTCGGCATCAAAATCAAACAAATACTCGCCAGAATCGCGCCGACGAGAAAATATGGTCGCCGCCGCCCCAAACGATTCCACGTTCGATCCGACATCGCCCCGACAATCGGCTGGACGAGCAATCCGGTCAAAGGTCCGGCGAGCCACAAATACGGCAGATTCGCTTCGTCCGCGCCGAGATATTTGTAAATCGGCGACATATTCGCCATTTGCAAGCCCCAGCCGAATTGAATTCCGAGAAAACCGAAACTCATATTCCAAATTTGCCAAAAACTCAGACGTGGTTTGTTTTCCATAATGTTAAAAACTCCGTTTTTAGAACGCTGAAGTAGGAACGCTGAACGCTGATAAAATCAATATGTAATTGCTTACTTCCTTTCTTTTGCTTTTTTAACTGATGAAACAAAAATCGCCATCAATTCGTCGGCTTCGTTATGTAAATCCTGTAGTTTTTCGGGTTTGAAAACTTCGCTTTCGATTAAAAGTTCAAACCAATACATCGTTTCCTCCAATTCCTGCGACGCGCTTTCGATTTTACTGATAAATTCGGCGGTCGAACGCGCTCTTGTGCCTTCCCGATATTGCGCTCCGACCGATGTTCCGCTTCGCAAAATTTGCTTTCCGATAATTTGCTCCTCAACCGAATTCGGCAACGCTTTATAAAGTCGAATAATTCGCAAAGCAAATTTCTTTGTGCGTATTTTCAAATCCAAATTTCCGCTTTCATTCATCGTTCAGCGTTCCTACTTCATCGTTAAAATTGCTCCGGTTCGCGCTGACATCGAGAAACTGACTTTGCCGTTATTTATTTTCACATCCGAAAGTTTTCCCAACCTGTCAGTCAAAGTCGAATTCATTCCAAATGGCTTAATCATCGAAACGTCAAACGCGACGTTTGCCGGTTTCGTGTCGTTGTTGAAAACGACGAGAACGGCTTCGGTTTCGGTCGCGCGAACGTAAGCCATCTGCTGTTCTTCATCTAATAAATCGAGCGATTTGCCCTGTCGCAATGGTTTCAATTCCTTTCGTAATGCGCCCAGTTTCGCCAGATGATTCCAGACATCATTTTCCGGCGCGGTTCTGCCTGCGGGCGTAAAAGCGTTGCGCGAATCATTTGGAAAACCGCCGGGAAAATCGCGCCGGTTATCAGGATCGCCGCCGCCGGGCATAGCAATTTCGTCGCCGTAATACAGCAGCGGCGTTCCGCGCGAAGTCATAATCAGCGTTTGCGCCATTTTCAAACCCTCGATGGTCGCGCCGGGTTCGTTCATAAAACGCGGCATATCGTGAACGCCGATGAACGTCGTCAACACGCGCGAATTCGGATAAAGCCAGTCTTTTGCAAATATTTGCGAGATTTCACGAATGTTTTTGCCTTGCCCGAAAGCGTTGCGAATCGGATAAAAAAGTCCGAAATCGTAAAGCGTGTCAAGGCGCGTATCAACGCCGTCGTGTCCGCGCCGTCCGCCTTGAAAATAGGCGAGCAGTGCCGGATCGCTGTCAAATAGTTCGCCCAAAACATTAACCTTCGGATATTCTTTTTTGACGGCGGTCATCCATTTTTCCCAAAAAGTTCGCGGAACGTGCGGCAAAGTATCCATTCTGATTGCATCGAAGCCAGTCTGCGCGAGCCACCACAAAGTATTTTGAATCAGATATTTTTCGACTTCCGGGTCGTTTTGATTGAGATCGGGCAGAATGTCTATAAACCAGCCGTCAATATTGCGAGCCTGTGTTTGATAAGTCGCGCGCGGATTCATCGCCGTCCATTTCTGCCAGTTGTTATTCGGATGATTGGCGACCGTTCCGTTAAACCACGTCGGAGTCGGCGGATCATTCGCCCAGACGTGATACGGTCCGGTGTGATTGACGACCTGATCCTGAATGACGACCATTCCGGCGGCGTGAGCCTTTTTCACAAATTCTCGCACCTTCGCCAGATCGCCGAGATGTTCGTCAACGCCATACATATCAATCGCGCCATAGCCGTGATAGCCGGTCGTTTCGGGAACGCCGGGATAAACTTCCTTCGTATCAACGCGGTCGTTGTTGTCGTAAACCGGAGTCGTCCAAATCGCCGTCGCGCCCAAAGATTTGATATACGGCAATTTATCAATCACTCCCTGCAAATCGCCGCCGTGATAATGCCGACCTTTCTGGCGGTCATACAAACCTTTCGATTTCGCCGGATCGTTATTCGCCGTATCGCCGTCGGCAAAACGGTCGGGCATCAAAAAATAAATCACGTCGTCCGGCGTAAAACCCTGATAATTTCCTAATCTCGGCGGCATCGCAAAAATCCCGAACGGAGCGTTTGCCGTTCCACTTGCGGTTGTAATTTTAATTTGATAATCACCGACTTTCGCGTTTTCCTTAATCGCCAAATCGAAAAACAAATAATTCCCGTTCTGGCTCGCCTTCGGATTGGAAACGGTCATCGCCGGATTCACCGATTCAACTTTCGCGCCGCCGAAATTTTTCCCGCGAATCATCACGCGCACCGGATTGATCGAACTGTTCAGCCACCAATTCGGCGGCTCTATTTTCTCGACCGTCGGCGTTTGCGCGTTCACGGTGAGCAGTGAGCAGTAAGCGGTGAGCAGTAGAAAACCAATGTAACGTAATTTAATTCTCATAGATTTTTCATGTCTTTTCGTGTTTATTCGCGGCTATAATTTTCAGCAGCTTATTTTCGCAAACCGCTTTTGGTTTGATTTTCAGCAACCTGCATTAACATCCGCAGAGCATTGTTTACCGAATCCGAATCGGGAAATGCTTCGGCGATTTCGGGTTCGAGCAAAACCAAATTCGTTCCTTGCCGGTAACGCTCGACGTATTTTCCGCGCACACGATTATCCAGTTTCGATAAATCGTAATCTTCTCTTAATTCGTCCTTAGAATCCTTGTTCATATTTTTTTCTTTCCCCGATTGTAACTTCTCTCGCGCTGATGATTCTGATCGTTTCGCCGTCGTCGGTGTGTGAAACGAAAAGAAGTTTTCCGCTGTCCGAATGTCCGATGATGATAAATCTTCGCTCTTCAGTCGAATGATCGGGATCGTCAAAAGTTTCCGACAAAGGATTTCCGAAAACCGTGGCGGCTTCCTGAAACGAAACTCTGTGATTTCGCAAATTCGTTCGCGCTTTTTTTTTATTCCAACCAAAAAGCATTCGCTAAACTCTTCCGTAAATTTCCGTCAGCTCTTTCAATCTCGCCGCAATCTCGTCGGAAAAATCGCCCGTTTTGCATTGCCAATACCAGTTTCCCGAACTCGACGCGGGCAGATTCATTCGCGCGTCGTTTCCGAGTCCGAGCAAATCCTGCATCGGCGCAATCGCCGTGTTTGCGACGCTTGACCAGACCGCGCGGACGAAATCCCAATGAATTTCGCGTCCGTCTGATTTTAAATAGTTCAAACAAAAATCGTGTTCTTTTTTTATCTGCGAATCGTCGCGCGTCGAGCCTGCGCCGACTCCTGAATTAAACCAGCCGACGGTCGTATCGTTGTCGTGCGTTCCGGTGTAGGCGACTGCGTTTTGGATGTAATTATGCGGCAAATCGTGGTTTTTCGGATCGCCGCCGAACGCGAACTGCAAAATCCGCATTCCGGGAAAACCGAAACCGTCGCGCAGTTCTTCGACATCCGGCGTAATCACTCCCAAATCTTCCGCCCAAAACGGCAAATCGCCGATGGCGTGACGCAGCGTTTCAAAAAGTTCTTTGCCCGGCACATTAACCCATTGTCCGCCCACCGCAGTTTTATCGCCGCCTGGAACTTCCCACGCCGCTGCGAAGCCGCGAAAATGGTCAACGCGCACGACATCAACCGTTTTCAGAGTCGCTTTCACGCGGTCAATCCACCACCGGAAACCGTCGCGCCGCATATTTTCCCAGTTGTAAATCGGATTGCCCCAAAGTTGTCCGGTCGCCGAAAAATAATCGGGCGGAACGCCGGCGACAACCTTCGGCGAGCCGTCTTCGTTCAATTTGAATTCCTGCGGATTGCACCAAACATCGCTCGAATCGAGCGAGATAAAAATCGGCACGTCGCCGACGATTTTCACATCTTTTTCGTTAGCGTAATTTTTCAGTTTTGACCATTGCCGAAAGAAAAGCCATTGCTGAAACTTCTGCGCCTGAATGTCTTCGCGCAGATTTTCTTTGGCGAAATGCAGTGCCGTATCATCGCGCAATTTTAAAGGTTCTTCCCATTCGAGCCATAATTTCTGACCGTGCGATTTTTTGATGGCGCGAAACAGCGCGTAATCGTCGAGCCACGCCGCTTCCTGCTGGCAGAAAGTTTCAAATTTTCCGCGCAAATCAACGCTCGTCGTTTCCCGAAACCGCCCGTAAGCCAACGACAAAATATGATTTTTCCAATCGTAAAGTTTGCCGAAGTCAACGCGCCCGACGGGAAAATCCGGCTTTTGATTAATTTCGTCAATCATCAAAAATCCGTCATCAATCAATTTTTCGGGCGCAATCATATTCGTGTTTCCGGCAAAAGCCGAGAAACATTGATACGGCGAATCACCGTATCCGGTCGGACCGAGCGGCAAAACCTGCCAGTAAGTTTGTTTGGCTTTTTGCAGAAAATCAACGAATTTGTAGGCTTCACCGCCCAAATCGCCGATGCCGTATTTCGACGGTAAAGATGTCGGATGCAGTAAAACGCCGCTTGCTCTTGGAAAATTCATAGTAAAGTTAATTTTATTGTCACAGTTTGCGGTTTATGGAAATCTATACAAGTTAAATCCAATTATTGATTTAGCGGGAATTTTTACGCTGAAAGAATTTTGCTCAGTATTAAAACATTTGTTTTCATTCACTTTTAACTGAACAGCATTCTTCTCGAACTCAATTTTATCGTAAGGATTTACTAATCCTATTAAATCTTTGAAGCAAAGTCCGAAACCTTTTCTTTCTGGATTAAAACTAATTCTTGCTTTCTTTTCAGTATTTGCATTGTTAATGGCAAATACTAAATGAGTAGAACCGTCAAAATCTCCGCCGTTATTTCCGAATCTTGCGAACGCATAAACATCTTGGTCGTAAAATAAATCAATCGTTTTTCCCTCTTTTACGGCACGATTTTCACGTCGCAATTTTATCCATCTCTGTGTCCACTCGAACATTTCCTGCTCGTCCGCCGTTCTGCCTGATTTTGTAAATTTATTTGCCGAATCGCCCGAAAAACCGCCGGGAAAATCTTTGCGATTGTCGGGATCGTGTCCGCCGGTCATTGCGATTTCTTCGCCGTAATAAAGCTGCGGAATGCCGCGTGTCGCCAGCATAAACGCGACGTGCAGTTTCGCACCTTCTTTGGTCGCGCCCGGCAGACTCATAAAACGGTCGGTGTCGTGATTGTTCGTCATCACCGTGATGCGGCTCGCGTCGCCGTAAAGCCCGTCGTATTTCAAAACGTCGCGTAACGCCCGCATCGGTTTCTTTCCGGTGAAAACTTCCTGCGAAGTGCGCCAGAGTTTGAAGTCGAAAACGCTCGGCAGTTTTGTGTCAATCTTATCCCAGCCGGTTGTGCCGCCCTGAAAAAATGAAGTTTGTGCCGAATCTTCTTCAAAAACTTCGCCGACCATATAAAAATTCGGATACTGTTTCAGAATCGCATTTGACCAATCGCGGATAAACCAGCGCGGCATATATTGAATCGTGTCCTGCCGGATGCCGTTGATGCCCGTCGCGCCGATCCACCAAAGCGCGTTTTGAATTTCGTAACGCGCCACTTCCGGCTCTTCCTGATTCAAATCCGGCAAGGAAAAATCGAACCAGCCTTTCAAAGTATTTTCGACTTCCGCCTTTGATGCGTTCGGCGAAAGCAAAGATGAATTATTAAATCTGTTTTGGAAAAACGGCGGAAACCAATTATCGAGCGGCGGATTTTCCTTCCACGGATGCCGCATCCCGACGTGATTCGCCACTTGATCCTGAATGACTTTAATGCCGCTGCGGTGCGCCGCCGCAATCATTTCGCGCAAATCCGCGAGCGTCCCGAAATGATTTTCCACGCCGTAATAATCAATCGCGCCGTAGCCGTGATAACTCGTCATCGGACACCATGGCTTGTCGCAGGTCGTAATGTCGTCGGAATTGTCATACCACGGCGTGAGCCAAATCGCCGTCACGCCCAACTCTTTTAAATACGGCAGATTTTGCGTGATACCTTTAAAATCGCCGCCGTGCCAAGCGCGCGGGTTTTTGCGGTCAGCGTTTTTATCATTCGCCGCATCGCCGTTAGCAAAACGGTCAGTCATTATCAGATAAATCACGTCGTCGTTCGTGACGCTTTGAAAATTGGTTTTCGCATCGAGCGGCGCGGAAATCTCAAACGGCACGATTGTTTTTCCGCCAGCGGTCGAAATCTCAAATTCGTATTTTCCGATCTTCGCATTTTTCGCAATCACGACATCGAAAAAAAGATAATCGTCGCGTAAATTTATTTTGACGTTGGAAACTTTGAGAGAATTATTTTTTGAAACGACTTTCGCGTTCTGAAAATTTTTGCCGCGAACTAAAAGTCGCACCGGATTGATCGTGTGATTCGCCCACCAATTCGGCGGCTCGACTTTTTGAACTTCCGGTAGTTGTTGAGCGAAAACAGGCAAAACTATCAACCAGAACGTCGAGAAAAACAAAAATATTCTGCCGGTTTTTTTCATAAATCAAGGTTTCAGATTTTCCAATTTGTCGGGCAGGTTTTGATTCTGCTCGCTTAAATTTCCTGCGCCGCTGAATTCTGCTTCGAGCCGTTTGAATTCAGCCAGAGCTTTTTCGGCTTTTTCTTTTTGTTTCGACCGCGAATATGCCAAAAAAAGCTGATAGCGTGTGCTTGGGTCGCTGCGGTTAAGCTCGGCTCCGCGTTCGAGAATCGTTGCGGCTTCGACGTATTTTCTTTGACTCACGAGCAATCGCCCCAAATCATAATGCGCGGAA
>JALYQJ010000358.1 GCA_030855875.1 Acidobacteriota bacterium | reverse complement strand
AACCGGGCGTAACCATCGCCTTCGTCGGCAAAACCGGCAGCGGAAAGTCAACGCTCGTTTCGCTCGTCCCGCGACTTCTTGATGCGCCTGAAAATACGGTTTACGTAGACGACAAACCGATTCGCGCTTTTCCAATCGAACAACTTCGCCGTTCAATCGGCTTCGTGCCGCAGGAAACTTTTTTATTTTCCGATACGCTGGCGCAAAATATCGCTTTTGGAATTCAGGATTCAGGGTTCAAGATTCAAGATTCAGGATTGAAGATTGAAAATCCAAAATCCAAAATCCAAAATCCAATGGCGGACAATCCGAAATCCTGAATCTTGAATCCAGAATCGCACACGCCGCTGAAGCTGCCGGACTTGCCGACGATATTAAAGGTTTTCCGAACAAATATGAGCAGCTTGTCGGCGAGCGCGGCATAACGCTTTCCGGCGGACAGAAACAGCGCGCCGCGATTGCCCGCGCCGTAATGCGAAATCCGCGAATTTTGATTCTTGATGACTCGCTTTCGGCGGTTGATACTTATACCGAAGAAAAAATTCTGCACAATCTGCGCGATGTTCGCGCCGGGCGCACGACTTTAATCGTTTCGCACCGTGTTTCGACGATTCGGGATGCCGATTTAATTTGCGTTCTGCACGACGGGCGAATTATCGAACGCGGAACGCACGAAGAATTAATCGCTCACGGCGGCGAATACGCTGATTTATATCAGCGTCAGCTTTTGGAAGAAGAATTGGAAGCGACCGATTAAAAATGCGACAAATATAAAATACAAAAATGGAAAATCAGACAATCGAACAGCAATATCGCACGTTAAAACTCATCTGGTTTGTGCTTTTGTTTTCGCAGATGATGTTTTTGCTCGTTATTTTTCTCGCCAAACCCGACATTTTTCGAGTTGATTTTTCCAAACCCGTTTCGGGCGGCGAATTTTCGATGTTCGTGATTGTCTTTGCGATTCTGGCAATCACCAATCTGATGATTTCCTTTGTCCTGGAAAAACGCTGCATCAGTCAGGCGATTGAAAAGCAGGACGCTCAATACGTGCGTTTGGGTTTGATTCTCGGCTGCGCTTTTTGCGAATCAATTTCGCTGCTCGGAATGGTTTTAGCGTTTGCCTTCGGTTATCAATATTTCTTTTTATGGTTCGCGCTCGGCATTTCGGCAATCATTCTGCATTTTCCGAAACGCGGCAATCTGATCGCAGCAAATCGTAAAAATTTATGATTTCGGAAATCAATTTAGTGCAAAGACGCAAGGGCGCAAAGCAAATCTATTTTGTTTGATCGAAATTCTGAAAATTTCACGAATTATTTTAAAAAAACTTTGCGTCTTCGCGCCTTTGCGTCTTTGCGTTAAAAAATTCCCCCGCCTCCAAGAAACCATTTCCCGACTTTGCGTATCATAGCAAAAAATATCCGCAAGTTTTTTGCGCTAAAACCTGATAATTCGAGGAAAAATCTATGCGAAAAGTTTCTCTTCTGCTCGTCGTTTTCTTTCTTTCAACCGTTTTCAATTACGCCCAAAACGCGAAAATCACCGAAGGTTCGCTTTACGCCGTCAACGCGAAAGGCATTGAACTCGGCTTGTGTCCGCTGAAACACACGAGCGTTAAAGCCGACATCAGCGGTTTTTTGACGCGCGTAACGGTCGTGCAGGAATTTGAAAATAATTTCGTCGAACCGATTGAAGCGGTTTATACGTTTCCGCTTTCGCAAAATTCGGCGGTTGACGAAATGACGATGCGAATCGGCGAACGAACGATTCGCGGGCGCATTATGAAGCGCGAAGAAGCCAGAAAAGTTTATGAAGCGGCGCGGGCGCAGGGAAAAACTGCGAGTCTGCTCGATCAGGAGCGACCGAATATTTTTACGCAAGCCGTCGCCAATATAATGCCGAACGAAAAAATCGTCATCGAAATCAGCTATGTCGAAACCCTAAAATACGAAGACGGCGTTTACGAATTCGCTTTTCCGATGACGGTCGGACCGCGTTATATTCCGAATTCAGTTGCGGACGCTGGAAAAATCTCGCCGTCAATCGCCGCGACACGCGCCGGACACGAAGTTTCAATCGAAGTGAATTTGAATGCGGGCGTTCCGGTTGAAGAAATTCGCTCGAATTCACACGAGATTACGACGATTAATACAAGCTCAAACTCGGCGAAAATCGTTTTGAAAAGCGAGCGAACGATTCCGAATAAGGATTTCGTTTTGCGTTATGACGTGACGGGCAAGCGAATCGAAGACGCAATTTTGACGCACCGCGCCGAACGCGGCGGATTTTTCAGCTTGATTTTGTCGCCGCCGGAAAACTTTTCCGCCAAAGACGTAACGCCGAAGGAAATCGTTTTTGTTCTCGACACGAGCGGTTCGATGAACGGTTTTCCGATTGAAAAAGCCAAAGAAGCGATGAAACTTTCGCTCGACGGACTCAACGCGCAGGACACTTTTAATTTGATAACCTTTGCGGGCGAAACCGCCGTTTTATTTGATAAACCGGTTCCGGCAACGCCCGCTAATCTTTATCAGGCGCGGGAATTTCTGGCTTCAAGACGCGGCGCGGGCGGAACGGAAATGATGAAGGCGATACGCGCCGCGCTCGAACCGAGTAAATCGCAAAAACATCTTCGCATCGTCTGTTTTATGACCGACGGTTATGTCGGCAACGAAGCGGAAATTATCGCCGAAATTCAAAAATACGAAAACGCCAGAATTTTCAGCTTCGGAATCGGAAATTCAGTCAATCGTTATCTGCTCGACAAAATGGCGGAAGAAGGGCGCGGCGAAGTCGAATACGTCGCGCTGACCGACGACGGTTCAGCCGCCGCAAAGCGTTTTCACGAAAGAATCAAAAGTCCTTTGCTGACCGATATTTCAGTTGATTGGAACGATTTGCCCGTCGCCGACATTTACCCGAAACGAAGCGGCGACTTGTTTTCGGCAAAACCTTTAATCGTTCACGGACGCTATACAAAAGCGGCAAGCGGCATGATTCGTCTGCGCGGAAAAGCCGCCGGACAGGAATTCGTGCGCGAGATCGCCGTCAATCTGCCCGAAACCGAAGTCCGAAACAATGTTTTGGCGACGCTCTGGGCGCGAAAGCGGATTGACGAACTGACGCGGACAGATTATCGAAATCAAAATCCTGAAATTCGCGGACAAATCACGCAGCTCGGATTGGAATTTCGTCTGCTGACACAATTTACGTCATTCGTCGCGGTCGAAGAAAAAATCGTCAATCAAAACGGACAGCCGACGCGCATCGAAGTTCCCGTCGAACTGCCCGAAGG
>JALYQJ010000048.1 GCA_030855875.1 Acidobacteriota bacterium | reverse complement strand
GATTTTTTAAAAGTCTTTTCTTTCCGTCCATCGCTTCTTTGAATGCGCCGCCGGTTACTTCGTTCAATTTTATCGCTTCGTCGTAAAGTTTGATGGCGTAAGCGTTGTTGTCGTAAAATTCGTAGATTCTCGCCAGCGCGACGTAAGTTAATGAAAGCAGGGCTTTGTCGGTATTCGGCGTTGCCGTGCGTATGACGTTGCTGTATGCGATTTGCGCTTCCTGAAGTTTGTCGCGGCGCAAATCGGCATCTTCGATATTTTCGGCGGACAGACTGGCGACGCGACCGATGCTGTAATAAATCCGCGAGTCAGCCGGATTTTTTTCGACGAGTTGTTTAAGTTCCGCGCCGGCTTGCGGGTAATTTTTCGCTTCGATAATTTTTTGAATTTCGAGCAGTTTATTCGTCACCGGATTTTCAATCGCAACATTGGATGTTTGCGCGGCGGGCGTTTTTCTTCTCGCTTCGGCGCGTTTTGCGGCTTCGGCAAATTGGTCGAGCCGGTTTGTTTCCTTCGCCGCATCGAGCGATAAAATCATATCGCGCAAAGATGAAGCAACGTCGAAACCCGAATCTTCCAAACCTCTTAATTGATCGGCGAAATAAAACGACAGAACCGCGCCGCGCCCGTAGGCTTCGGACAATTGCAGAGCGGTTTCGTCCGCCGCCGTCTGTTTGTATTTTTCGAGTTCGCCGGAAACACGGCGTTTTTCCGCGTCGGTTTTCATTCTTTCGATATTGCTGCGCGCCTGCGCTGTAGCGATGCGAACTTTTTCGTATTCTGTCTGCCGCGCGTCAGCCGCCGCCGTCAGCGAGCGCGAAATCGCCAGATAAACGTCGGGCGAAACATTAGGATTGGTTTTCCGACGCTCGTCGAGAAGCAGTTTGACAGCCGGACGAAAAGCCGCAATATCTTTGGCGTTATTCAAAACGAGCGGGTCAAAAACGAATTGCAGAAAGGCGCGGCGAACTTCCGAATCGCTCAAATCTGTTTCCGGCGAAATAACCGCATAATAATCGTCGCGGATATTCAAAAAGTTAACGTCTCCAATCGGCGCGAGCAGTTCCGGGACGATGTAAAAACTTCGTTCGCGGTCGCGGATTTCTACTCTTTGCAATGTTGATTTCTTGCTTTTGCCTTTTTGCGTTTGAGTTTTCACCTTTTCGGCATAAACGGTTTGCGGTCTGGTGTGCAGATAATCGAGCAGATCGCCGACCATTTGTTTAGCCGAACCGCGAAGTTTTTCGTCCGCCGCCTGTTGATAATTTTTTGCGTAATCATTCAGTTTTAAGCTGAAACCGGAACGGCGGTAAAACTCGCGGACGAGCGGAGCGAAATCCAGCACGTCGAGCAGTTCGCCGGGCAAATCGTTGGTTATCACCGGATCAGCCAATTCCGGTGCGGGTGTCAGCGCGTAAGCCATCGTGATAAACGGCGCGACGATTTCCGCGTCGGTCGCCTTCGGGTGACGCTTTTTATATTGCTCGACGAAAAGCGAGATTTTCTGACGCAAATCGGCGGGAACACTTTGTAAATCGCTCTGCAACTGTTCACGAAACTTCGCGCCGCGTTCGGACAGAGCAGTTTTAATTAACGCCGTTTCTTCGCCGGAAGCATTTTTAATTCGCGCCGTTTCGAGCGTCGCCAAAACAGTCATCAAACGTCTGTCCGGTTCGATTTTCACTCCGTAATTAGACAAATCAAAACCGGCGGGAATATTCTGCTGGGCGCGGAGATCGAGCGCGAAAATAAATAGAAAAGTCAGTAGAAAAGTCGGTAGAAAAGAAAATAAAGCGGCTTTTTTCATCGGTAAAATAAAAAAGGTAAAACTAAAAATAGTAAAAAATGATTTTGTAGAAATTATCGGGCAAAGTTCGCAGAACAGGCAAAGAAACTTAAGGGGAATTAGTCTTAAGGGGAAATTTCTTTACATATTCTACGACTTTGCCTGTTTGTAAAGATGAATTTTTCCAGAGTGGAGATGCTTTTTGAAAATAATCCGGCAATAAAAAAAAGGACAAAGACTAAACGCGAGTTCGAGCCTTTGTCCTTTTTTTTACAAAGAATTTCGCAAAAATATTTCGCACAAAATCCAAAGTTTATTTAATTGTAACTGCTCAACGCTTCGCTTTCTTCGTCAAATACATCGAAAACGGTCAGAAGTTTCGTGATTGCCAGAAGGTCTTGGATTTTCTGCGTCAGCTTCAAAAGTTTGAGCGTTCCGCCTTCTTTGTTGACGGCGGTAAAGCTCGAAACGAATTCGCCGATGCCGCTCGAATCAACGTAGCCGACACCGCTAAGATTCAAAAGAATTTTATTTTTGCCCTCGCCCAGCAGTCGGCGAATGACAGTCCGCAACGCAACGCTGCCTTCGCCAATCGTCACTTTGCCGTTCATATCCAGAATTGTTACGTCGCCCGCCTGCCGTTCGGTAATGTTAAGTTCAGCCATTTTTATCTCCTCGTAAATGTGTTAATTAAAAATTAAAAAGTTTTGATAGCAGATTTTAGACTAATCCGTGCGGAAAAGTCCAAGAAACAAAATTTTTTACCGATTTTTCCGCATTTTCACAATCGTTCCGCCTTCTGGATGATTTGTCCATTCAACTTCATCCATAAACGAACGCATAAATAAAATGCCGCGTCCCGTCGCCTTCAAAAGATTTTCGGGATTGGTCGGGTCGGGAATTTCTTCGACTGCGAAACCCGCGCCGAAATCCCGAATCGTAATCTCCAAAGCGTCTGCCGAACTGGAAAACGTAATTTCGACCGATTTGGTTTCGTCTAATTTGTTGCCGTGTTTGACGGCGTTGGCGACCGATTCGCGCACCGCCATATCAATCGCGCCAAGCGCTTCTTCGCCGAAGCCGGACTCGCGGGCAAATTCTTCCGCACGGGCGGCAGCCGTTTCAACCGATTCAATCCGACTCGGTAGTTCGAGTTCTAATTCTTTTTCGTTCACAAGTTTTTCTTTGCTTGTAAATTAGCGGTTTTATACAGTTTATGTCAAGAAGCGAGTTGGGAATGATGGAAAAGGGAAAATGAATCTTCAAATTTCCGTTTTTCATTTTCCCTTTACGTCTCTGTTTATGGAGTTTTTCTCATTCCGGCTTCGAGCTGCAAATCAATCTTGACCGTATCCGACAGCGCGAGCGTTCCGTCGGGCAGTTTGTTTCCCCATTTCACGCCGTAATCCTGACGGTTAATCGTCGTGGCGGCAGAAACACCCATTTTGACATTGCCTTTATCGTCTTTCATCATTCCATTAATAGTAAAGGGAAT
>JALYQJ010000264.1 GCA_030855875.1 Acidobacteriota bacterium | reverse complement strand
TTTGTATCAATCGCGCCGCGCTGTTCGGCGGCAATCGGAACGTAGCCGGCGGTTTGAAAAGTTTCCGCCGCCAAATCGAAACTCCAATTACCGGGCGCGTAAGCTGCAAAAACGCTGCCGTCGAAAGTGTTTTGTGTTCCGGCGGAAGTTTGAAAACGCAGAATCGGCTCGTCTTTTTCGGCTTTGGTTGTAATCAAATTTACCGCGCCGCTCAACGCCGCATTGCCGTAAAACGCGCTCGCGCCGCCGCGCAAAACTTCTGCCTGTTCGACGGCAATGGTTGGAACTCTCGACCAAAAAGTCCAGCCGCCGAAAGCATCGTTGAGCGATAAACCGTCAAACAAAACCGCCGCCCGTGACGCGCCGCTGCCGGAAAGTCCGCGCAAGTTTGCGCCCTGCGTCGTCGGATTGGAAGTTTTGCTCGACGAACGCCGGAAAAGCGTGAAACCGGCGATTTGACGAAGCGAATCGTCAACGGTTTGCGCGGCGGTCGCGTCCAATGTTTCACGATTTAAAACGACAATACTCGCCGGAGTTTCCGAAAGACGCGATTCGGCTCGCGTAATCGAAACGGTAACTTCATCGCGCACAATTTGCGGCTCTAAGATTATATCGAGCGTTTCACTGAAATCTAGCGGCAAAATCCTTGAAAAACTCGAAAATCCATTTGCTTTGACCTGCAAAAGCGAATTGTTTGTGTTTTGTAAATCAATCGAAAATTTGCCTTCCGCGTCAGAATTTGTTCGGGCGAGAATTTTTGTTTGATCGAGCAGACTTATCTCCGCACTTTCAATCGGAGCTTTGTTTGCATCGGTCACGATTCCCGAAATCGTCTGCGCGGAAACTGGTAAAGCGAAAAGAATAGTTACCCAGAGATGAACCCAAATTAATGCAGATTTTGAAGTCGGCAATTTAAAATTTGAGATTTGAAATTTGAAATTACGCTTCATTTTTTAGAAACTTCGCTTTAAAATCCTTATTAATTTCAACTCTTTATCAAAATTTTTCTCACCGTCACTTTTTCAATTCTTTCGCTTTTAACTTCAAAACCGATTCCGGCTTTTTCCGGCACAAGAATCGTTCCATTTTTTGTGACGACAACTTCAGGCTCGATAATATCTTCGTGCCAGTATCTTTTGCTCGCCGAAACGTCGCCAGGCAGAGTGAAACCTTCGAGCGTTGAGATGGCAATATTATGAGCGCGTCCGATGCCGGATTCGAGCATTCCGCCGCACCAGATCGGAATGTTATTTTCGCGGCAAATCTGTTCGATGCGTTTCGATTCCGAATGTCCGCCGACGCGACCGTTTTTGACGTTGATGATTTTTCCAGACTTTAGTTCAATCGCTTTCTGCGCGTCTTCGGGCGATTTGATCGGCTCGTCGAGACAAATCGGCGTTTTAATTTCGCGCTGTAATTTGGCGTGATCGAGAATGTCGTCGTGCGCGAGCGGCTGTTCGAGCATCATCAAATTAAATTCATCCAAACGCCGAAAAAGTTCAACGTCGTCCAATGAATAAGCCGAATTCGCGTCGCCCATTAAAAGAATATCGCCGAACTTTTCGCGCACCTGCCGAATCACATCGTAATCCCAATGCGGCGCGATTTTGATTTTGATGCGTTTATAACCCGCGTCAACTTCGGTTTGAATCTTTTCTAAAAGCTGCTTGACCGAATCCTGAATTCCGATGGAAACGCCGCAGTCAATTTTATTTCGTGTTCCGCCGAGGTGTTTCCAAAGCGGGACATTTAATTTTTTCGCCTCCAAATCCCAGCAAGCCGTTTCAATCGCCGCCTTCGCCATCCGGTTGCCGCGCACCTTTTTCATCACGTCCCAAACTTTTGCGGCTGATTCGACTTCTTTTCCGACAATTACGGGAGCGAGAATTTTTTCTAAAACCTGCCAGCAGCTTTCCGTCCACTCTTCGCAATAAGAAGGCGTTTCGCCCGCCGTGCATTCGCCCCAGCCTTCGTTGTTTTCGCTGTCCGTGACGCGCGTTAGAATAATTCGGCGTTCGTAAGTTCGCCCGAAACTCGTTTCAAAAAAATGAACGAGCGGCAGATTGATTTCGATTAATTCTATTCTGTTTATTTGCACGGATTTTGTTTGCCCGGATTTTGTTTATACTGAAAAATTTGCCAAATAGAAAGTTTACTTTGATAATACAGCAATAACATTTTCGACATTTTTGCAAAAGTTGTCTAATGAGTTTTATGTTTATTGGTGCGTTAATTTTTTTTCAGGAAAGCGTCGGCGGTTTGATTGATGCTCCGAGCCAAACGGCGATTGAGCCGACAATCGTTAATCTCGTTTCGTGGCTGAGATTGCTGCTTGAAACGACGGGCGCGGTTGTTATCGGAATCGGCGTTGTTTTAGCACTAACTAAGTTTGCGCGAACGCTCGCGGCAAAAAGCACCGACGGCTTTACCGAAGTGCGGCTTCTGCTCGCCAAGTATTTGATTCTCGCGCTCGAATTTCAACTCGGCGCGGACATTCTTTCGACGGCGATTGCGCCGTCTTGGGATCAAATCGGAAAACTCGCGGCGATTGCCGTCATCCGCACCGTGCTAAATCATTTTTTGTTGCGCGAAATGCAGCAGGAACGCGGCGAAAAAAATATGCGAAATGATGCCGCAAATTAAGCCGAAATTTGACGAATAAATTTACTCGATGATTTCAAACTGCACGAATTGAGCGGCGATTCTGCGTTTTTCCTTCGCCAGATTATCCGTCACGACAATTTGCAAAACATAATCGCCCGGCGGCATCTCATTGCCTAAATTTAACGAGCCGTTGACGCTGATTTTTTTATAATCGGTTTGATTCGCTGCGGCGAACGGCTGCGTTTTCCCTTCAAAATACAGTTTGCCGTCGCGGAACATTCTCATTTGATAAGTCAGTTTCGGTTGTTTCGCCGCGTCAAATTTGGCGTTGAAAACTTCCGTGCCGTAATTTAAAATCGTGCCGCGTTTGAACTGCCGCAAAGCCGTGTCGCTGACCGGATCGGATCTGATTTCGCCCTCTGCAAGTTTTCCTTCCGCGATTTTGCGCCATTGAGCTAAGGTCATATTTTCCACAACGATGCCGGAAAGCGTCAGGCGTTCCTTTTTCAGATTCGGAACTTCGACGAACTGATTCGCCGAACCGACTTTTTCCGTCGCTTTGTCCAAAAGCGCGACGCGCAGTTGATATGCGCCCGGTTTTTTTATCGGAAATGTAAAATCATAGATAAAACCGCTTTTCAAAATCTCGTCAAACTTGTCTTTTCTGACGGTAATCGTGTAAGTTTTGCTGATTTGGTCAACCGGCACGCCGTTGTCGCCAAAACCGATTGCCAGCACCTCGAAAACCGCTTTTTTCGCGCCGTCCGGCTCGTCGGTAAACTTTAAATCCTGCGCTTTGATATGCAGAAACGAACGGATAAACGCGCCGTTTGCCGGGCTGCTGCCGAAAAGCGCATTCAGCCGCAGGGCAATATTATTAACGGCAAACGGTGAAACGAGAGCGTTCATAATTTGTTGTCCGGCGGTTAAATTGAAAGTCGGTTTTTGAAACTGCTCGTCGCTCACGCCGAAAAATCCGCTGCGATAGCGAACGCGCGCACCGGGACGTTTTATTTTGATGTCGAGCTTGTTAAAGCGTCTCGTTTTCGGGTCGAATGTTTCCTTGTCCGGCTCGTAACCGATCAAATAATAACTCTGGTCGTTGAGCATTTTTCGGATTCCGCCGCTTAAATCGTTGTTGTTGATAACGGCAAGTCCGCCGGTTTGCCGCGCCAGATAAACCAGACCGTCCTGCGTGTCGAAAAGATCGTTTTTCCGACTGGTTAAAGATTGTTCGATTTGGTCGGCACTTCTGCCGCCCGTATCGTCGGCGGCGGTCAGACCGAGCGTTTGCAAACCCCGCGCGTCCATCGTATAAATGACGACCGAAGCGCGGTTCGCCTGATCAACCAGCCGCCGCAAAGATTCTAAAACTCTGGTCGAGTCCATAAAACCGTCTTCGGATTTGGTGAAAAGTTTAAAGCCGTCCGACATCAGCATAATTGATTTTCGACCGGGCAAATCCTGCATTCCGCGCACAATATAATTGATCGCGCCGAGCGTTCCGGTCGCAAAAATGCTTTGCCGGAAATCGTTAGTTTCGGCTTCACGCGCCTGATTGCGGTCGGCTTCCTCACGCTGCTGTTCCGCGCTTTGACCGGGATTTCCCGGCGGCAGAGCTTCGAGCGGAGCAAACGCGCCGATACCGCCGCCGCCCGTCAGATT
>JALYQJ010000029.1 GCA_030855875.1 Acidobacteriota bacterium | reverse complement strand
TAGCCAGATAGTAAAACCAGTCGTTGACATCTTTGGCAAAAAGCGTCCGTTCAATCGCGCCGAGTTTGCGAAACGGACTTATCATAAAAATCAGATAGGCAATCAAACCCAAAATCCCGAGTTCCGCCGAAACCTGCGTATAAGCGTTATGCGTCACCAGATTGCGAACGCCGACAATCGGGAAATTGCCGATACCGATGCCCCACGGATTTCGCAGAGTTACCAGAATCGAACGCTCCAAGAGTTCCCTGCGCTGATCGCTCGATCCGACCGGATCGAGTCCGGGAATGAAAATCGAAAGCATCCGCAAACCGTAATTTCCGGGCGCGAGCAAAATCATCGAACCGCCGATGACGACCGACGCGATTGTAACATTCAAACGATATTTGCATCCGAGTTTCCACACCAAAACGATTGCCGACGCGAGCAAACCTAAAAATCCGCCGCGCGAAAAAGTGACCATATTGGCGGAAACAAAAAGCGTCGCCATCGCAAAATAGACGATACGCGAAAACTTGCTTTTCGACGCTAACGCCAGCGCAATCGCCAGCGGCGTGATGATGACGAAATGCAGAGCCATATCGTTCGGATTCTCGAAAATTCCGCCGATATTGACCGCGACGCGGTAATCTTCGACCGCGAATTCGCCCTTCATATAAAGGTCAATCGCCATATAACTGAGATAAATTCCCATAGCGAACGAAAGCCACATCAAATTTATCAACCGTTTTCTGGTTCGTAAAACGTTGACCATCACGACGAAAATTAAAACGGCTTTGATGAACGGCTCGTTAAACTGATCCCACGCGGTCGCCGGGTCTTTAGCAATCGGAATCGTCACGAGAGCGATGAACATCAACGCCAGAATAGCCTTAACTTCAGTCGAAAGAATCGTCAAACTTCCTTCGGTCGCAAACTGCGTCGGAATATAAATCGCCAAAGTTGCGGCTGCAAAATAAAACGCCGTTGACTTGAGAAAACCGAGTTCGGTGACGAGTTCATACGGACGAAAAAGCACCATAATCGAAAAAAGATAAAGCCCGACAAACGTCAAAGTGTGTCCGTTGCGCTCAAGCCAGCGGTCGCCGCTCAAAAGCTCAAAATCTTTCTCGGCTTTTTTACCCTGCTTTTTCTGCTTTTGCTGTTCCGAATAAGATAATTCACCCGCCGCATCTCCGCCGTTCGCATTGACTTCCGCTTTTTTCGATTCGGAAACGCCAAAATCCGTCGGCACGATTTCATTTAATTCTGAAAACGCTTCCGACGGATTTTGTTCATTTTGCAATTCGTTTCGCGGTTCGTTCTGCTGTTTGTTTTGAGAATTATTCTGCGGATTGACCAGACTCGTCGAAATGGAGATTTCTTTGTTGCTCTTTTTGATCTGATCGAGAGATTTGAGCGTGTTCCGGTCGTGAGTCTTTACGCCGCCATTTTTAGCGGTTGAGGCAAGCGATTGATAATCGGAATTGTTGATTTTCTTGGCGGACATCAGCAAATTTGAACGTCAATACCAGCAGGTTTTCGGTTTGACCTTTGATAATTTGAGATTTGATTTTAATCCAATTTCCGACTGGCATTTTAGCATTTTTAGAAGAGATTGATAAAAACCTACTTTAAAGTTGAAAATATAAGTAGAGATTAATCACTTCAAACCGCGACTTCTTCTTTTTCGAGCGTGATTATTTCGCGCACTTTTGTTTTTAAGGCTTTTTCAAATTGGCGGGCTTCGTTGACACCGTTGAAGGAGAGCTGCTGGAGGTTGGATTCGATTCGTTTACGGTAATCCGAAACGAGAGAATCGGATACGCCGAGCATTTCGGCGACCTCTAACTGCGTTCCGCTGTCGCTGATTAAATAGCAATACCACAAAACGCTGATCATTCGGTCGTATTGTTTGGCTTTGCCGCGCACCGATTTTTCCAAATCTTTTAAAAAGTTTTCGACGAAACCGGCGGCTCCGAGTTCGGCTTCGCGGCGCAAAACGTCTTCTTCCGGGTTGGCGCGTGTGTCGGCAAATTCGTAATCCGGTCGGTCGTCGTCGCCGTCGTCGCCGCTGCCGCTAACCGGAACGAGATGAATATCCATAATCGGCAGACGCGACATTACGAACGAACGAAGAGAGCGAACATCAACCGGCGAATCAATCGCTTTAAAAACGCGGATTATCAGTTTTTCGAGTTCGACGTTGCTGATAACGATTTGCGCGTCGCCCGTGCAGCCGACCATTCGCGTATCGCGGCTTTGAAACGAAACGGTTTTCACGCGCTCGTCCATTTCCTGATTATCGCGCCGCATTTTTCTGTTCGACCAATCCGACAAACCGTATAAACGGTCGGCAAGTCGGCGATGCGCTTCCGGGTTATTTTGATTATCGAAACGCTTAAAGGTTTTTCCGGTTTGAATGAGCGTCGAGATGCGCCGCGCCAGACGATAACTTTCCGGGTATCGTTTGCGAAGCTCGGCGGTCAGCATATTCGTCAGTTCAATCTGGCTGATTTCCGCTTCGACCTCCGCGTCAGACATTCCCGTGTCAATGTAATGCTGAAATCGTTCTTTGGTGAGCAGCGCGACGAAAAGTTCCTGCGTTAAATCCGTATAAGCGTTATATTTGCCTTCTTCGACCAGAAAGCCCGCGCGTTTCGACGCTCTGACCAGAGGATGAGACGAAACTATCCGGTGCAGTTCCATCCAGATTTGATTGACATCCGAGTTTTGAAGACTCTCGTTCCACTTGCCCACTCTGATTTGTCTGGTCGGGGCGGGTTTCACCGCTCGTTCCTGTTGTGTGATTCCATTCATATTGGAGCTATCCGACTTGTTTTTATTTTTTTTTGCCTGTGGTTAATACGAATACCGTCTGTTCCGCTTGCCGAAACCTCTTTTTGAACGAGATAGTGACAAAAGAATCCGGTGAAATTCCGTTTCAGGTTTCTGTAAACTTTTGATTTGGGAAAATTTGTAAATTAATCGTCGAGCTTTTTGATTAATTCGGAAGATTGGAAGCGAGATTTGTTGCTCTCGCTATCTACAATTTAGATGTTAGCAATAAATCCGCATTTGGGCAACACTTTTTTGTTATTTTTTGAATTGTTAAACGCAGAGAGGTAAATGTTGTGATAATGTATGTTTACAGCAGATTAAACATAAATGAAAAGCTGCTTTTGAAAGTTTTTTGTAAGTTTATGAAATAAGTTTTGGAACAAAACGGGCATTACAGATATATTTTTTATTGTAAAGCCAAAGTTTTTTAGAGCAGCACGGGGAATTCTGTATTTTCTGGCTGTAATTAATTTATGTTCTGGAAAAAAATGATAAATTTTTGCAAAAATGCAAATTGTCCTTCATCGCCGGATTTGCTGAAATTTCAAATCACCGAAATTTCTCAAAAAGAAAAGCGAGGCATCGAACGGCATCTGACCGCCTGTGAATTTTGTGCGGCGGAATTGGAATTTTATAAACACTATCCGCAGTCGGAAGAAAAAATAGAAGCGGCTGAGATTCCGAAACCCCTCTACGAACTTGCCAAAGCATTGCTCGGAAACCGCCGCAACGATTTTTCGTTGCTCAATAAATTGTTGGGCGAAAACGAAAGTTTAACGCTCGAAAAAGTCTAATCGAAAACGAAAAGTGAAAAGTAGAAAACGAAAAATTACTGTTCCTTAACTTTTCATTTTTCACTTTTCACTTTTCACTTAATTTCAGCTTCCGCAGATTTCATCAATCGCTTCTTCGTATTTATCATCAATCACGCCGCGTTTTATCTTTAAAGTCGGAGTCATTTCGCCTTTATCAATCGAAAATTCGCGCGGCAGCAAATAAACCCGCTTGACCCGTTCGTAATCGTTTAATTCGCGTGTGTATTCGCCGGCATCGCGCTGAACGCGCTTGACGACGTAAGGATTTTCGCACAATTCTTCAAGCGAACCTTCCGCCGCGATTCCTTCTTCCTTTAAGGTTTGCTTCAAAGTTTCCCAATCCGGCACGATCAGCGCACCGACCTGTTTTCTGCCCGAACCGACGGCGACCGCCTGCGAAACGAGCGACGATTGCTTCAAAAGACTTTCGACCTGCTGCGGCGCGACGTATTTTCCGTTCGATAATTTAAACAAATCTTTCAAGCGGTCGGTGATAAAAAAATGTCCGTCTTCGTCCACGTAACCGACATCGCCGGTGTGATAAAAACCGTCTTCGTCAATAACTTTGGCAGTTTCTTCGGGTTTATTGAGATAGCCGAGCATTACGTTACGCCCGCGAACGAGAATTTCGCCGTCTTTTTCGGCGATTTTCATTTCAATTCCTTCAAACGGCGTTCCGATTGAGCCGACTTTGCTGTCATCCGGGCGATTGGCGCACGTAATGCAGGCTTCGGTCATTCCGTAACCCTGCAAAACCGGAATGCCCGCCGCCCAGAAAGCGTTGGAAAGTTTGCGCGAAAGCGGCGCACCGCCGGAGACGAAAAATCGAAGCCGTCCGCCCACACCTTCGCGCCATTTTGAAAAAATCAGACGGCTCGCAATCGAATGTTTTATCGCCAGCAGCAGCGGAACAGATTCGTGTTTATCTTTCGCGTCCCAATATTCCTGCCCGATTTCCAAAGCCCAATCGAACAAAGACGTTTTCCAGCCGCCGGCAGCTTTCCCTTTTTTTACGATTTTGTGATAAACCTGCTCGAAAAGGCGCGGCACGGCACTCATAATCGTCGGGCGAACTTCGTTTAAATACGTCGCAATCTGTTCAAAAGCCGCGCAGAAATAAATCGAAACGCCGTTCGCGCAAAGCACGTAAAAAACCGTCCGTTCAAAAATATGCGAAAGCGGCAAAACCGCCAGCGAACAATCTGATTTACGAATCGGCAAACCTTTCGAGATTGCTAAAACATTCGACGTAAAATTTTCGTGCGTGAGCATCACGCCTTTCGGTTCGCCGGTCGTGCCGGAAGTATAAATAATCGTTGCCAAATCTTTGGTTTCAATTTGTTCGAGCAGATTTTCAAACGATTGCGAATCAATTTTGTCCGCTTCTTCGCCGCGATTTTCAATATCGCCAAGCGTCAACGCCCGATTATCATCTTTTGGAACAGCGTCTTCTTCAAAAAAAACCAGCTTTTCCAGACGTTCGACGCTTTGAATCGCGTCTTCGGCGTGTTTCCAGAGTTTTTTGCCCGAAACGAAAAGCATCTTCGCGCCGGAATCTTCCAGAATATAGCGAATCTGTTCGACGGCTTGCGTCGTATAAATCGGCACATTAACGGCGCGAAGCGATAAAATCGCCAGATCGGTCAAAGACCATTCGGGGCGATTTTCCGAAATAATCGCAATCCGGTCGCCCGCCTTAACGCCCAAACTCGACAGACCGAGTGCGATTCGTTTTACTTTTTCGATAACTTCCGCGCCCGAAAGATTCTGCCAAACGTCCTGAATTTTATGGTTGAGCGCGTCGGGTTTGGCATTGCGCCGAAAAGATTCCAGACAAAAATGCGGAATCGTCTGCGGAATACGCTCAAACTCGATTAAATTTCGATTAATCATTTTCAATATTCTGTGTTTCAAATCCGAAGCACCAATTATTTATTAAATTTCTATATTCGGCGACTGTTTACTTTAGATTCAATTTTTTATTAAAAGCAATCCTTAATAATCGCAAAGATGTAAATCTATGTCCAACAAACGCAGAAGGGATAACGGTATTTTATTGTTTCCAACCCGAATTTTTAGAACTAAATGTTAAATCCGAAGCGGGCTTAAATTTATCCTGAAATGCAATTAAATCTTATTGCCGTTTTCTTATTTTGCACTTCTCCAAGCCGTTTTCTGACAACGGGCGTAATTTCGTCTTTAGGAAAAGTTTTTATAAACAGTTGGAATTCTTTGATAACGCCGCTACTGTCGCCGCAAGCGCACGTTCCATTGGTGAAATTGCTTTTTATATCTCCTATTTCTTCTTTAATATCCTCAATATAGACGGAGGAATACTGTCTTCTAAATCGTTTCGCTTTTCCGTAAAGTCCGGTCAGTATGCCTTTGCCGTAAATCGTACACCCGCTGTAATCAGTTTGCTGCTCAATATAATTCAACCCTATGCTTTCGGGTCTGAGTTCGCCCAAAAGTATAAAGAAAGCGATGTCTGATTTTGTGCCGAGCCTTTTTGACAGTTTCTTAAAATAATTAACGTCGGGCTTAACATAAATAACTGCGCTTCGGTTAATCACAAACCCCTTCATTTTCTTTTCAACCAAAGCGTAATTAGCCTCGCTGAGATTCTCCAGTTCATCAAGATTATCAGCAAGAATTCGCCCCCTGCGATACACTGCCTCGATACTTCCTTTCGTCTTTTGCTTCTCAATTTTTTTAAGAGCGGAAGAGTATCTGTCGGCGAGAGTAAGAATAGAAGTCTTTTGGGCGTAAACGCAGAAAAATATGCCAAAACCGCAGACGACGATTACCAAGCCAAAGATTTTTAGTATTTGCTTTTTCATTTTTAATTCAGCTCCAATAATTTCTATCGAGCGAACGATAATTTATCGCTTCGGAAATATGCATCGGCGTAATATCTTCGCTCGCTTCCAAATCGGCGATTGTGCGCGAAACCTTTAAAATTCTATCGTGTGCGCGGGCTGACAAACCCTGCCGGAGCATCGCGCGTTCGAGCAGATTTTCGCTTTCTGCGTCGAGAGCGCAAAATTTGCGAATCTGCGTCGGCGACATCGCCGAATTTGAATAAACATTGTCGCCCGCGAGTCTTTTTAATTGAATATCACGTGCATTTATCACGCGCCGACGAATCAGTTCCGAGTTTTCTCCGGCGGGAACGTCTTTGCCGCGCAATTCCTTAAATTTAACTGCCGGAACGTCAATATGAATATCAATTCTATCAAGCAGCGGTCCTGAAATTTTGCCGACGTAACGCTGAATTTGAATCGGCGAGCATTTGCATTCGCGCTGGCTGCCGAAATAGCCGCACGGACACGGATTCATCGAAGCGACGAGCGTAAAATTCGACGGGAAAGTGAGCGAAGTCGCGGCGCGTGAAATCGTCACCTGTTTGTCTTCCATCGGCTGACGCAAAACTTCGAGAACGGCGCGGTCGAATTCCGGCAGTTCGTCCAGAAACAAAACGCCGAGATGCGCGAGCGACACTTCGCCGGGTTTCGGAATCGAACCGCCGCCGATCAGACCGGCTTGCGAAACCGTGTGATGCGGCGACTTAAACGGACGAGATGTGACCAGACCGGATTTTCCCGTCAGTCCGGCGACCGAATGAATTTTCGTAATTTCCAACGCTTCCTCAAATTCGAGCGGCGGCAAAATCGTCGGCAGACGTTTAGCGAGCATTGTTTTGCCCGAACCCGGCGGACCGATTAGCAAAATATTATGACCGCCCGCGCTGGCGACTTCGAGGGCGCGTTTCGCCGAGGCTTGCCCGCGAACTTCGGAAAAATCAGCCGAATATTTGGTTTCGGAATTTTTTATTTCGGATATATCTAGTTTTAGTGGCGAAGTTCGCGTTTCCTTTCCGCTTTGCAAATCCTGCGCGATTTCGACCGCTTGGCGCAAATCCCGGATCGGATAAACATTTATTTCCTGCACGACCGCCGCTTCGGTCGCGTTTTCTTCGGGCAGAAGCAGATTTTCGATGCCGTCTTCTCTCGCCCGCAGCGCAATCGAAAGCGCACCGCGCACGGGACGAACGCGCCCGTCGAGCGATAATTCGCCGATACTCAGAGTGTTTTGCAGACTTTCGATGTTTCCCAAATCGCCGTTTGCGCCTAAGATTGCGAGCGCAATCGGCAAATCAAAACTCGCGCCTTCTTTGCGAACGTCCGCCGGTGCGAGGTTGATCGTCGTTTTATGAAACGGAAAAAAGAACGAGCTGTTGGTAATCGCCGCGCGAATTCGCTCGCGCGATTCTCTGATGGCGGTGTCCGGCAGACCGACGATTAAAACCGTCGGCGAAGTATCGGCTTCGCCCTTGACCGGCTGCAAATTTACTTCTATATCAACAATGAGCGCGTCAATGCCGTAGACGGCGGCGGACTGCGTAAGGAAAAGCATAAGTTTATCTCAAAATAATTTGATCGGGTAAAGCATCTGAATTTATATCATAATTGTTTCAAAAAACGGAAAAATTCAAAGTCGGAGCGCGGACATCCCTGTCCGCCATATCGCGCCAGCGATGAAAACGCTTCGGCTTTGCTCATACTGCAATGAAATCGAAAATTTTTCATCGCCTTTCGGCGATAGTGCGGACAGGGATGTCCGCGCTCCGACTTTGCGCTCCGACTTTAGAAAGTGATTATTCGATTGCCGAAAATCGGTTAATCGGTGTAATATGATTCGTGTTTTCGGTTTACCGGAAAAAACTTTACCTTTTTCGCCTTTCGTCATAAAATGAGCGGGCTGTGCAAGCAACTAAATTTTGGAGGTGGCACATCATAGACACGGACAAATTTCTAAATTCCAACGGCAATATTATCGGAGTAAATATGGACGGAACATCTTCGGCGATGGCGGTCGAGCAAGAACTCGCTTTCGGATTTGAGGAAACATCGGACGTTTCCGCTTTACTGATTCCCGCAGAAGCGCAGCCAATCGAAATTTTAGATGCGAATGCGACTGATTTTTCACTCGCGCAAAAAGCAGCGGCGGGAAATATCGTCGCGTTTGAGATGATTTACGAGCGTTATCATCGCCGCACATATTCACTGTGTCTGCGAATGACCAACAGCCAGACGGAAGCGGAAGATTTGACGCAGGAAGTTTTTATTCAGCTTTTTCGCAAAGCGGGCAGTTTTCGCGGCGATTCGGCGTTTTCGACGTGGCTTCACCGTTTGACGGTCAATCAGGTTTTAATGCACTTTCGGCGACGCAGCGTTAAAAACGAAAAGACTTCGGATGACGGTGAAATGCCCGAACAAACCGTTTCCGGGACCGAAAATCCGAATAAAATGCCGGTCGTTGACCGCATCGCTCTTAAAAACGCCATTGCCGAACTACCGAACGGCTATCGCAAAGTCTTTATCCTGCACGACATCGAAGGCTACGAACACGAAGAAGTTGCCCGAATGATGGGCATCTCCGTCGGGACTTCAAAATCTCAACTTCACAAAGCGCGCCTCAAACTTCGCGGACTGCTTATCAAACAAAACGGATGAAAAGTTTTTTCACAAGGCAACTTTTTATTTCGGGCGGCAATCTATTAGTTTGATTCAAGCAATTTAACGAAATATTAGCTTACACAAGCATCCATTTATTAACGGAAAATTTAAGATGAACTGCGAACAATGCCAGGAATTGATTAGCTCCTTTTTGGACAACGACCTCGAAGAAACGATGTCGGCAAACGTCCAGATGCATCTCGCATTGTGCGTTCAGTGTGCTAAAGTTTGCGAAGATTTCGCCGCCATTCTTGATTTTTGCCGTGAGCAACCGGCGACAAAAGTTATTCAGCCGAACTCACAGGCTCTTTGGTGCCGCATCAGCAACACCATCGAAACCGAAATCAAATCGGACAACGCGCAGCAAACAAAATCGGAAGCCAAACAATCCCGATTTCCGCGAATGTGGAAATTTTCTTTTTCCCAAGTTGCTTCAGCCGTTTTGGGCATCGCTCTCGTCAGTTCGCTTTTAACAGTCGTCGGCGTTAAAAATTATTCCGCTCCGGCAATCGGCGATTCGGCAATCGAATCTTACGCCGAGCCTAATATTTTTGAAAAGGTTTTAGGAAAAATCGGTTTGATTGAAACGGCGCAAAACGCGCGTCAATACAGAATCGAACAGCAGCAGGCGGCAATCGAATATTGGAATAAAAGAGTTGAAACGCGCCGGATGCAGTGGGACAATCATCTGCGCGAAGCATTCGACCGCAATCTGCACGAAATCAATCAGGCGGTCAGCGAATACACTTTGATTTTGCAGGAAAATCCGCAGGATGAACTGTCGGGCGAAATGCTCGATTCGACTTTGAACGAAAAAATGGAGCTTTTGCGCGAATTTTCCGACTTATAATTTTTGTCCGTTATTTTTTATTTTAATTTTTTAGATTTTGCGTTTTTTAGATTTTAGTTTTAATTATCTTTTAGTTTTTTGGCAATGAATTTGGATTTACACAATTTGTTTGGCTTTTCGGCAAGCAAGAAAACTACGATTCTTCTCCTGTTGAGCGTAGTTTTTTTTACGTTCTCCGCACCGCAGGCGTGGTCGCAGGTGAAATTTGCGAAGACCTATCCGGCAGGCAACAATGTTCGTCTTCAACTCACCAACCGCACGGGAACGGTGACGGTCGAAGGCTGGGATCGTTCAGAAGTCGCTATTTCCGCGTATCTCGAAAAACCGGCGGCGAACATCGTTCCGCAAAGTCTGAGCGACACAATAGTTATCAATCTCGTCAAAGACAATCAGGGCAGAAACGAAGTCGGCAGCGTCAATTTTCTCATCCGCGTTCCGTTTTCGTCATCGGTTGACATCGAAACTAGAATGGGAAATCTCAACGTCAGCAATATTCAGGGAAATCTCGTCCGCGCACATATTTCGAGCGAAGGCGATATTACTTTAATGAATATTGTTTCTCCTACGGTCGTCGCGGAAAACGGCATCGGCGACATATTTTTCGACGGCGAAGTCCGGCGCGAAGGAAAATATCGTTTTACGTCACTGCGCGGCGTTATTAATCTGCGAATTCCGTTTGAATCCTCATTCAAATTAGTCGCCACCGCGCCTTCGACGCGCAGCATCAATCTCGGTTCTTTTTCCAACGGTGATATGAATTTTGTCGGCGACGGTCGGCGCGTTGTCGGTAAAGTCGGCGACGGCAGCGCGACTTTTAATGTTACCAATCAGCGCGGAAGCATTTCGTTTATCAGAAGATAGAAATTAAAAACTAAGAATTATTTTTGCCGTCCGAAAAAAAACTTTGACCAAATCTTTTTCACCGTCTACACTTAAAAACAGTGTAAATATTTACACTTACTGCTCTCCGCTTTTTACTTTCCGCTTTCTTCTTTTCTGCCGAACTTTATCCAAACAAATGAAAAATCAAAAAACAATTAACTTTCTATTTTCCGCGCTAATTTTCGCCACATTTTCCATAAATTGTTTCGCGCAAACCGCGCCGCAGTTTCTCAAACGCACGACTTATAAATCCGACAATCTGGAATTCGGCGCGGGCGGAACGGTTTCGATTATCGGTGCGCCTAAAGGCTCGATTGAAATCGAAGGCTGGGATAAAAACGAAATCGAGATTGCTGCGGAAATCGAAGTCGAAGGCGCGACCGAAGCCGATTTAGCCAAATTAACGGAAGTCAACGGCTTTGTTTTAGACGAAGGTTTCGGTCACGTTCGCATCATCAGCATCGGGACGCACGACAAAGATTATATGAAACGCACGGCGAAAAAGTTTCCGAAAAATCTGCTCGGACTTCCCTTCCGTGTTGATTTTAAAATCAAACTGCCGCGCTATTGCGACTTGAATATTGACGGCGGCGACGGCGATCTGAAAATTGCCAATGTTGACGGCAGTATGAAAATAAAATACTTAAATTCAAACGCGCAGTTTGATCTCGTCGGCGGCGCGATAAACGCGACAATCGGCGGCGGCACGGTTGATGTCACGATTCCGACACGCGGCTGGCGCGGACGTTTCGCCGACATACAGCTTGCGACCGGCACGATGAACGTCTTTCTTCCGATGAGTCTCAACGCGCAGATTGACGCGAGCATATTGCGAACCGGACAAATCGAAAACACGATTGTCGCGCTCAAGCCGCGCAGCCGCACGAAATTTACCGAAAAAACAATCAGCGCGAAAGCCGGAGTCGGCGGCGTTCCGTTGAATTTTACGGTCGGCGACGGAATGTTAAAAATTTCCGAATTGAAAAAAGCGAACTAAAAAACAAAGTAGCTTTTGAATTTTGCATCTGGAAAGTGATAAGTAATTTTTTCTACATCCCTTTCCATTTTTCATTTTAAATTTCTCTTTGTTTTTCAAATAAATTTCCGCGCGGCAGAGCCGCGAGGTATTAGAAGAGACTTGGCTGACTTGAATAGTTATACCAAGTTGCGTAAATGAGGTGAATCTCTTTAAGGAATTCGGCAAATAATGCTTCTAAATTCAACATAAAAAGGTTTAGCCTCCTATCGTTACCATCCGGTCAGTTAAGACTTTTCAGATGCTAAGATAATCAGCTAAACCCTTTATGATGTTAAAATGGTGATCCGAGAAGGACTCGAACCTTCGACCCAATGGTTAAAAGCCATTTGCTCTACCGACTGAGCTATCGGACCAAATCGCTGCGAAAACTAATCTCGCTCGCCGCGAAACATTTATATTACAAAACGAAAAAAGAGTTTGCAAGCCGCGTTTGAATTTCGTTCAATTTCTCGACCCGATGGTTAAAAGCCATTCGCTCCTACGATTTAAACCAGCCTTCCATTACCGATTCGGGCAGGATAATCGTTTGACTCCGTTCGGGTCCGGTCGAGATTAAGCCGATTTCGACACCGATTGAGTTTGATAAAAACTCGACGTATTCACGCGCTTTTGCCGGTAAATCTTCGATTTTCGTGATTCCTAAAGTTTCGCTTTTCCAGCCTTCGAGCGTTTCGTAAATCGGTTTGATGCGCTGCAAATCCTGCGAAACAGCCGGAAAAGTATCCACTCTTGCGCCGTCAATTTCATAACCGACGCAGACTTTTATTTCTTCGAGCGCGTCCAGAACATCGAGTTTTGTCAGCGCGACCGAATTAAATCCGTTGAGTTCCGCCGCGTATTTTGTCGCTATAGCGTCAAACCAGCCGCAGCGTCGCGGGCGTTTTGTCACCGAACCGTATTCGTTGCCGCGCTGCCGGATCAAATTCGCCATATCTTCTTCCGCGTTCAGCATTTCGGTCGGAAACGGTCCTTCGCCGACGCGCGTCGCGTAAGTGCGGACGATTCCTAAAACTCCCGTAATGTGATGCGGCGGAATTCCCGAGCCGACCGATGCGCCGCCCGCCGTCGGATTCGACGACGTGACATACGGATAAGTTCCGTGGTCAACGTCAAGAAGCGTCGCTTGTGCGCCTTCGAGCAGAATTTTTTTGTTTTGTTTTTTGGCTTCGGCGAAAAAATGCGAAGTTTCCGTCACGAACGGGCGCAGACGTTCGACGAGCGGCGAAATTTCCTTAAGAATTTCGTCGGCGTGAAGCGGCGGCTGTCCGTAGAGAACGATGATGCGATTGGCTTCTTCGAGATTTCGTTCGACGCGCAGTTTTAAAACTTCCGGCGAAAGTGCATCGGAAACTCTGATACCGCGCCGTCCGGCTTTGTCTTCGTAAGCCGGACCGATGCCGCGCAATGTCGTGCCGATTTTTTCGTTGCCCAAGCGTTCCTCGGATGTGTGGTCAAGGGCGCGATGATACGGCATTATCAAATGCGCCCGCGAACTGACTTT
>JALYQJ010000022.1 GCA_030855875.1 Acidobacteriota bacterium | reverse complement strand
ATTTCGGAGTTTTCGAGTCGTCGCCTAGTGCCTTGCGGAGTTTGGCAATCTCGCGCGTCATCGCATTTTCCGTCACGAAAGTATCTTTCCAAACCGCGTCGAGCAGTTCGTTTTTCTCAATCAGCCGTCCGCGATTGTCCAGCAGAAAAAGCAAAACCTGAAAAGTTTTCGGCTCCAGCGCGAGTTCCGCGCCCGCCTTCCAAATCTTGAATTTAGAAGGCTCGACGCGCACATCGACAAACTCGAAAACATTGTGATTTTCGTTCGTCATAAAACCGTCAGGAAAAGCGCGAAACCATCACAAAACCGTCAATACTCTTTATATCACATAATTTTACAGTTCTCCGCGTGAGTTCAAAAATCGCGGAGGACACAATGAAAAAATCAGCTTGCCAAATTCTATTCGTCGCCATCAACATCTTGTTTTTAACTTTTAATTTGTCGGCGCAAACGCCGGATGCGCCCGTTAAATTTCGTCTGGTGCAGGATTATCTGATAATCGTTCCGGTGCAAATCAACGATTCGGAAACGCTCGAATTTCTGCTCGACACGGGGACGAACACCAGCATTATTATTCCCGAAGTCGCCGCCCGTCTAAACTTGCGTCCGGTTGACCGGATTGAAATAGTCACGGTTGCCGGTTCGGTCATCGCGCCGCGCTCGTTTGTCCCGCGTCTCGCGCTCAGCGGAAAGTCGGCGGAAAACACAGAAGTTTTATGGTCTGACCTGCCCGAACTGCGTCGTCTCGACAAACGCATCAGCGGTGTTTTAGGACAGAACTTTTTGGCGCAGTTTAATTTTACTCTCGATTTTCGCGAACGCCGAATAAATTTTGCTAACACGGACGAAAATCAATTTGAGCAAGCCGTCCGTCTGCCTTTTGAAACGAATAAAGAAAAATTTTGCTAACACTGAAACTAAAACAAACAAATCTCAAATTCGTTTTGGATTCGGGCGCGTCGAATTTGATTTTGTTCGCTTCGGGTTGTCGAAAACTCGCAAAGCAAATCGAACGGAGCGAACAATTGATGCAGGTTTCCACAAATGCGGGCAAAAGCTCGACGCAAACAGGTTGGTTGGATAGATTGCGGTTTGGCGATAAAAGTTTGCATCGTTTGCCAGTCGCCTTGCTTGGCGAAGTCGAGCGAGCGGAAGACGGACTATTGCCGATGCGTCTGTTTCGCTCCATTCATTTCAATAATCAGGAAGGATATGTGATGTTGAATCCGTAGTTGTTTGAACAAACGGCGGCTTGACAGGAAAGAATCAGCTTCTTCTAAATCAGACTTTCTCGAATGGATAATTTACCGTCAAAAAGAAAATCTCAATCCCGTCCAAAAATTGATTCCCGGCGAATCCGTGCCTGAGCCGTGCGTACGATAATTACGGTCGAGAATGTTAAATAATCCGACGTTGAGATTTACTTTTTCAGCGAGCGCGAAACTTCCGCGCAAATTTATCGTCGCGTAACCGCCCGTTTTTGTATATAAAGGCACTCGCGTATTATCGTCAAACACCGTTACGCCGTTCACGTTCGCGCCGACGGGCAGAACGCGGTTGCGAATTTGGGCGATCATTTCATTAGTCGGCGTAAATAAATCATCAGCCGTGCCGAAAATTCGGTCGCTTCCGGGGTTGATAAAAGGGCGAACGAGTGAGCCTTGAAAAAAGTCCGCAATATCGCGCCGACGGCGAGCCGCGCCGATTCGCTCATCGGTCGTATCGCCGCCGCTCAAACGGTTCTGTGATTGGCTGAAAATGATGTTTAATTCCAGCCAATCGAGCCGCAGACGATTGCCGCCGGGCTGAAAACGCAATGCCGCCGAGCCTTGCGCGGGCGAAAGTCGGCGGACGTGGCGGTTCGGATTAAGTTCGCGTCCGGCAAGAAAACTGTAATTTCCGTCAAACGACCAGCGCGGCGAAAAATCGTATCGAAAAATCGTTTCAAATCCGTAATATCGCGCCGCGCCGTCGTTGACAAACGCTTTGACGGCTCGCGGGTCGAGCGCGGCGGCGACGCTTGCGACATTTTGCGCTCGTTGGACGGGAGTTTGCGGCAGCACCAAAACCGCGACTCCGGCAAGCGTCGCCGGAATTTGCTCAACCGGAAAAAGTAAAGTGCGGCGCACAATCGGGTCTTTCAGTTCGGCGTTAAAAAATTGAACGCGAACGTAAAGCGGACGAGTGCGAATCGTCGCGCCGAGTTCGTAATTAAACAGTTTTTCGGCTTGCAGAGGTGAAACGGGTTTTCCGCTCGACGCAACGCCTTCGCCGTCGCTTGTGCCGACGAAACCGGAAACGATGCTCGCGGCGGGAAGTTCAAAACCGAGGTCGTTCAAACCCAACGCGCCGAGGTCGTTCAAATTCGGAGCGCGAAAGCCGCGTCCGGTTAAAAAGTTAAACGACAAAAAGGAATTCGTCTGCCACGAAATTGCGCCATTGTAACTAAAGTCGTTAAAAACAAGCGACGAATCAATCACGCCGAGATTATTGCCCGCCGCGTCGCGGTTGCGGTCGGCAAAAGTGCGAAAACCGACGCGCGTGTAACGTCCGCCGAAATTGACGCGGAGTTTGTCGCAGAATAATTCAAGAGTATTTTGCGCGAATAATCCGCCGGTCGCATAACGCGAGCCGTTCGGATAAAGCGCACGTTTTCGAGCGGACAAATTTATATTCGGGTCAATTTCAAAGCGCGAAGCATTGATGCGTTCGTCGTAAATCTCGCCGCCGAAAACGATTGTCTGCCGTTTGGTGAAAGGCATCGTCGCTTGCACGGCGTAACCGAAAGCCTTGACCGAATTTTCATCGCGGATAATTTTATCGCTTGCGCGTAATCCTTGTCTGACCGAACCGTCAGTTTGCGAGTTGACGGAAAAAGTGCCGCTCAGAGAATCGAGAAAACCCAAACCGAATTTTTCGTAACGCGCATAAAAAAATCGTAAATTCTGCGGCTCGAAATCCGAACGCAAGCGTCCGAGTCCGCCCCATAAATCTTTGTAACCGCGCACGTCTTTCTGTGCAGTTTGTTGATACGAAACAGTTAAATTTTGCGTTTCGCCGAGTCGGGCGAGCAATTTTCCGAAGCCGCCGGATTGTGAAAAGCCCGTGTCTTGCAGACGCGAACCGTAAATTTGGCGGATAAGATCATCGGACAAACCGAAAAATCGTTTGAATACGTGACGCGAATCCTTGCCGCCGCCCGCTCGCACATCATTGTGTCGCCGAAAACTGCCGCCGACCAGCAATGCAACGCTCCGATCACCGAAAGAGAAACGTCCGTCCGCGCCGAAACTTTTATCGGCAGTCGCCGCAAAGGTGTTTAGTTCACCGCTCAAATTTTGTTTTCCGCTTTCGGCGAATTCGGGTGAAACGGTCTGAAGTTGAATCGTGCCGCCGAGCGCGTCGCTGCCGTATTGCGAACTTCCGGGTCCGAGCATCGCTTCCAGACGCTCGATTTGTCCCGGTTCGACAAAAGCCAGAAATTGATTCGGTCCCGAACGAAAAGTCGAATTATTAAATCTCACACCATCAATCAAATTCAAAACCTGATAGCCGGTCAAACCGCGCAGAAACGGCGACACCTGCCCGTAAGTGCTTTGCTGAAAATGCACTCCGGCATCGCCTTCGAGCGCGTTTCCGATTGTTGGCAGCGGTTGAGAAATTAACTCATTCCGCGAATGCGCGTTGATAACCGAAGCAGCGGCTTCAACTTTGGTCGTCAACCCGCGATTGGCAGTAACGGTTATTTCAGCGCGAAACGAAGCCGGGGCGAGCGTGATTTGAAGCGGTAAAGTTTTTGGTAACGCCCTAAATGCTACTCGCCGCGTTTCAAATCCGTCTGCCGCAATCATTAAAGAGCCGGAAATATCGGGTATGATTTTGAGCGAAAAATGACCTTCGCCGTCAGTAAAAGTTTCCTGCAAAACAGCACTATTCGGACTTAACACGGAAATTTTGGCATTGACAATTGCTGCTCCGCTTTGGTCTCTGACCGTTCCCGATGACGAATCGGACTGACCGAACGACGGCGAAAACAAAAGCAAAGCGTAAAAGGCGCATAAAAGCCATCGGGAAGGAATTTTGTTTTTCGAGTGCTTCAGTTTTTCCATTCAATTGATAAACAAAAAGCCGAAACTTTTGTCCGGCTCTTTGTTTTTTAGATTGTAATAATACTTCTGATTTTCGATTAATCAAAAGCGGAAACGCGCCGCGATTTGAAATCGTCTGGCGTTCGTTCCGTCCGGCTGCGAACCGTCGTTATTCGGCAAACCGAAACTATCGTTGCGAACAAATCGAATCGCCGTGTCCGCTGCCGGAGGATTCGGCGACGGCGTAACGACGCTGTAAAGCTGCGAATTGAAGCCGTTGAAATTTGAACGGTTAAAGATATTAAATCCTTCGCCGAGCAGTTCGACGGAAACCTTTTCGGCAATGCGGAAAGTCCGCGAGAGCCGCAAATCAACTTTGTAATTATTGTCGCCGTAATTGCTATTGCGCTCGACATCGGGAGCGAGACTCAAACCGCCCAAACCCAGAGTTCCGCCGCCGAACGGCGTGAAAATCTGCCCATTCTGCGTAAAGGAAAGCGTCGGAAAGGAAACGGTCGCCGAATAAGGTCTACCGCTCTCCGCCGTGAAAATTCCACCGAGTTGATAACCGTTGAGCAGTGCGCGAACAAAACGATTGGTGCTTTCAACTTTCGGAATTTGATAAATTCCGTTAAAGACAAAGCGATGCCGCTGGTCGGTCGGCGATGGTGCGCGATTGCTCGCATTATCGAACTGATTAAACGAACTCGAACCGCCGAAAGGACTTTCCGAAGAATCTCCGCTGCCGTTACCCGTGCCTGAAGTATTTTCTGCTTTCGCCAAAGTGTAAGCGATGCCGAATTGAAAACCCTGCGCGAAACGGCGTTTGACTTCGACGAGCAAGCCGCGATAATAATTTTCGCCAATCGAATGCAGTTGATTGAGCGAACCGAAAGCCGGATTTGGGCGCGAAGCATTGACATTGCGGACGTTAGCCGGCGGACAAGCACCGGTTTGAACGCTTGTGCAGGTCAATCCCGCCGCGAACGGAACGGTAAAATTTGTGCCGTCGGGCAGTTGATACGTGCGGGTAAATTGCGGTTCCGCCAGATTGGTGTCGAAATTAACCGGCAGACGTTCGCCTTTCGTATAAATAAAACTCGCCGAAACGCTCAGATTATTAACTATCTCGCGTTCGATTCCTATATTAAATTCGTTCAGACGCGGGTTTTTGTAATTCGGATCGAGCCGAAAAACTGTGAGAGACGAATTGACGTTCGTTGGAAACGAAGCATAAGTATTCGGGAAAACCGGCGCACCGGCGGTCGTCGGGGAAACTGAAATTGATGCGACGATACGGTCGAGCGCGGGCAAACCGTTCGCGTCGCGCAAGCCGGTTTGCGTCAAAGCGTTAAAAATCGTTCCGTTCGGTGTGCGACCGTAATAAATTCCGTAGCCGCCGCGAATCACCGTTTTGCCGTCGCCGAAAATGTCGTAAGCCACGCCGACGCGGGGACCGAAATTATCGGTCGCTTGATTAATAGTCTGCGTTTCGGGAACTGCCGCGTTCGGGGCAACCGGATTCGGCAAATCCTGAAAATCGTAGCGCAAACCGTAATTAATAGTTAAACGCGGCAGCACGCGCCATTGGTCTTGTGCGAAGAAAGCGTAATCGGTGGTTGAAAAAATCAAGCCGGGAATTCCGAAACTTTGCTGAAAGTTCGTGTAATTGCGAGCCGCGATTCCGGCATCGCGGGCAACGAGATCGCGCCCGTAAGTCAAAGCGTTCGAGTATGAATAAGAGCCGCCGAAATTCGAGGGATTGTTGATTTTTTCGCGGACGCGGTTGACTTCGCCGCCGAATTTAAGCGAGTGCTTTCCGACAATATATGAAAGATTGTTGATAAATTGATAACGTCTTTCGTCGGGCAAAGCGGGGCGTTCTAAAAATGTCGCGCGTCCGTAGGAAAATCCCCCGACGAAAACCTGCGGCGGCGGCTCGTTGCCGAGTTGGTATTCAAAATCGCGGGCAATTTGAGTGCGAAACTCGTTGATAAGTTTAGAAGAAATAATGCTCGTCACGCGCAGATTGCCGCTATTAATTCGCACGTCGTCCGAACCGTTGCGCCCGACGTTGCCGATGACAATCGGCGTTTGAATTCCGTTTTCGTTTTGTGCATTCAGATAATTATAAGTGAGCGAAGCCGTATTGGATTTATTAATTGTCCAATCGAACTTGGTTAAAAAAAGAATCTGGTCAAATCGTCGCGGCAGAACGCCGCCGGGCGCACCGCCGGGAAAACGACTTCGCAGATCAGCCGTGCCGCGGGCAAATGCGGCTTGGTCGGCGGCACTCGCGTTTGCCGGAAGCCCGATTGTTAAAACTCTGCTCAAATCTTCGGTAACGAGCGGGAAATTACGCTTTTGCTGCTCGTAATTAATAAAGTAAAACAGTTTGTCTTTGAGAATCGGACCACTGACCGAGCCGCCGAATTGGTCGCGGCGTTCCTCCGGGTTGACCGAAGCGAGCGGATCGCGCGCGCTGAAACTTTGGTTGCGGAAATACCAGAAACCGTCGCCGTGAAATTCGTTGCCGCCCGAACGCACGACGGCGTTAATTCCGCCGCCCGCCGAACGTCCGAATTCCGGCAAAAAATTCGATTGCGTTACCTGAAATTCCTGAATCGCGTTGGCGCTGACATTGCTGGCGATGCGCGTCCGCCCGCGGGCTTCGGCGAAATATGCCTGATTGTCGTCATTGCCTTCGAGCGTAAAATTGTTAAAAACACCGGATTGACCGCGATACGAAAGAAGTCCGAAACGCCCGTCGCGCGTGACACCCGGCGTGAGCAGCGCGAACTGGTCGGCGCGTCGCCCGTTGATCGGCAGTTCGTTTATTTGTTCACGGCTGATAAGCGATGACTCATCGGTTTTTGTGATGTCAATAATAGGTGAACTTTCAATCGTAACAATCGCGCTGACTTCACCGGGTTGGAGTTCCAGTTTCAAGGTGACTGTGCGTCCGACCGTCACCTGCACGTCGCGCTGCTCGATGCTGGAAAAGCCCTGTTTTTCAACCGTAACGATGTAAACATCGGGCTGCAAAACAGGGAAATTGAATTGTCCCGACTCAGTAGTCGTTACCGTTCGGGTTAAAGCGGTTGATTGATTAGTTATCGTGACGGCGGCGGCGGGAATCGCTCCGCCGTTGGTGTCTTCAATGGTGCCGCTGACCGCACCGGCACCGAGTTGTGATTGTGCGGTTAAAACTGTGGTCAAAAACAAAACACATATAGCCGACGAAAAAATAGAATAGACTTTCATTTAATATCCTTTATTAGATTTTTATAGAATTTCTTTCTGACTGATTAATTGATATTTTAGTATTTCAGCAGGACATTAATTTTTTTTTACGGTTAGGTTAAATTGTCATTAACTAATTTTTTAGTATTTGAGCCAAACTGCCGGTTATTGAAAAGTCACAAAGTCGGAGAGCGGCGATCCTTCAATCCGCCGGTGAACGATTCCGGCGATAAGAAGATTTATGTAAAATCTAACCATTTTGATTTCTTTTTTGTTGAAGATATTTTTTAATCATCCTCCGACGTGAACATTCGGGCGGAGTTCCGGGTCGGGTTCCGCTTGGCGCAATATTTCTCTCGTGACCGGCGCGGTGTCGCCTTCGCCGAATAAAATGTAGCGCACCAGATACGAAGCCGGATTGCCTTCGCTCCAGCCGAAATAAACGTGCGGAATCTTTCCGGTTTTATCTCTCAAGTGCATCAGCAGCGCGGCAATCGCGTTCGGAACTGCCGGAGCCTGAGTGCGAAGAATTTTGTAGCCGTCAATATCAACGCCGCGAATTTTCAGTTTGCCCTGAAATTCCGACGCATCGCCGAGTTCGATTTCATAAAAAAGAATCGGATCGGTCGCCGGAATATGATTGTCCACCCGTTTTTCGTGTTCTTTAAAACGGTATTCCTCGACATCGCCGGTTTCGCGCCGGTTGGTGACGATACGGATTTCGTCGAGTGCCATTTCATTTAGAAACTTTCTGGCTTGATCGTCGAATTCGATTTTTTCGACGCGCAGTTCGGTCGTCCGCAAGGCGCGTGAAACGAACGAAGCCAGCACGATTCCGAAAATAAACAGCGACGCGATCTTGATGCCGTCGGGACGTTCGATGACGTTCGTAATCGTCGTGTAGGCGAAAACCGCCGCGATAACGAGGAAAATATATTTGACCGCCTGTTTTTTCACCCACGCGGAAATCGTCACGGCGACCGCCGCCGAGGTCATCAAGACCAAAACTCCGGTCGCGTAAGCTCCGCCCTGCGCTTCGACATTTGCCTGAAAAACCAGCGTCACGACAAAACAAATAATCGTAAAAACCAAAACGAGCGGTCTGGTCGCCCGCGCCCAGTTCGGAGCCATTCCGTAACGCGGCAGATAGCGCGGCACGATATTAAGCAGTCCAGCCATCGCCGACGCTCCGGCAAACCAGAGAATCAAAATCGTGCTGATGTCATATGCGGTTCCGAAAACATCTCCCAAATATTGATGCGCCAGATATGCCAGAGCGCGTCCGCGAGCCTTTCCGCCTTCGTCGAATTCGGCGGCGGGAATCAGAACGGTCGTGATAAAGCTGCTGCAAATCAGGAAAAAACTCATTATCAACGCCGCGCTCATCAAAAGTTTCCGCGTGTTTTTGATTCGGTGCGGATTTTTGACGAGCGGCATTACGGCGACTCCGGTTTCAAAACCGGAAAGTCCCAAAGCGAGCTTCGGGAAAACGAGCAAAGAAAGACCGATTATCAGCAAAAGACTGCGCGGTTCGGCTACGCCGCCCGCATTCACCGTCGTAAAAAGCGCGTCCTTCCAATTCGCCAGCAATGTCGGATGCGTCGCTATTTCGTAAAATCCGACGGCGATCACGACAATATTCAAAAGCAGATAAGCGATTACCAGAATAACCGCGATGCCGATTGCTTCCTTGAATCCCTTCAAAAAAACCGCCGCCAAAACGGTGATTAAAAGTAACGTGACCGGAATCGGGTGATCGAGAAAATGTAGATGTTCTTCGACAAACGGATTGTGGATGATATGTTCCGAAGCGTCGGCGGCGGAAAGCGTAATCGTAATGACAAAATCGGTGGCGACGAATCCGAGCAGCACGAGAACGAAAAGTTTTCCCTTCCAGCGCGACAAAAGCGATTCCAGCATCGAAATCGAACCTTGTCCGTGCGGGCTTTCCGTCGCCACGCGGTTGTAAATCGGCAGTGCGCCGAACAAAGTCAGCAAAACCAATATAAAAGTCGCAATCGGCGAAAGCGCACCGGCGGCGAGAAAAGCGATGCCCGGCTGATAACCGAGCGTCGAAAAATAATCAACGCCCGTCAAACACATCACCTTCCACCACGAATGCTGCTGATGCTGACCTTCCTTTTCGTAAGGAGCTTCGATTTCCTTAACGCCCTGCATCATCCAACGCCTGAATTTATTACCGGCAAAAGCCTTTTGCGCTTCCATAATTCTTTCCATAAAAACAAAAAACCACACGCGCACAAGATGTGAATGTGGTCAGATTAAAATTTAGAGTAAAATGTTAAAATTGCTTTTTTCATAATGCCTGCCGTTTAGACGGCAGACTGAAAATGAAAATTATTACTATGAAAACTTTCCGCATAAAACAATTTTTTGCAGTATTTTCTACAAATAAAAACTTCAGCGACGAATTTTCAAAGCATTTAGAATATAAAAAAAGTTATAAAGATTTCGTAAAGAATTTGTAAAAGGATTATAAAAACGTAGATCGTGCAGCTACTTCGGATTTTTGCAGTATTCGATTCTTTTCGCTCTACCGGTTTCTTCAATTTTGTCGAAACAGTGTGCGCCGAAAAACCATAACGGCAAAACAAGGGCGAACAGCCAGCCGCCGTGCGGTTTTTCGCCGCAAACAAATTGAAAAACGGTAAGAAACACGGCAAATGCGAGAAGTAATGTGCCGCCGAGTAAACCGATGCCTGCTCCGATATGCCGGATTGTCCAATTTTTAGCGGTGTTTTCCTGTTTGCCGGTAAAAATATTCGGCGCAAATTCTTCCGCCGGATTTGCAAAATGAGTTGTCATATTCTTTTCCTCGTTCACTAAAAAAGAATACGACGGCGAAAATAAAAATTGAGTAAGGAATTTATAAAAAGTCCATAAGTTTTTAAACCGGCGGAACACGAGTTGCCGTGAGATAAAGCATCAATAATTATCCGTTGATTTTTTTTATTCGGAGATTTTCGCGGTTTTCACTCTTCGCCGGTATTAAAACGATAACCGATCCAGGGAATGGTCAGAATATATTTCGGGTGATTCGGCTGAGGTTCTATTTTTTTGCGGAGCTGCCCGACGAAAACTCTCAGATATTCGGTTTGTTTGGTGAAATTTCCGCCCCAGATCGCGCCGAGCAAATTATGATGCGTGATAACGCGCCCGTGATTTTTGAACAGATAAAACAGCAAATCGAATTCTTTCGGTGTGAGTGCAACTTCTTTTTTTGCCACCGAAACCTTGTGCGCGTCAACGTCAATTTCAAAATCGCCAGCCGTTAAAACCGAAGATTTATTTTCTTCGTCCGGGTTGAAACGGCGAAAAGCCGCCCGCACCCGCGCCAGCAATTCATCCATTCCGAACGGTTTTGTGATGTAATCATCCGCTCCGGCATCCAAAGCGGCGACTTTTGTTTTTTCTTCGCCTTTGACCGAAAGAAGAATAATCGGAATTTTCGAGGTTTTACGGATTTCCTGACAAAGCTCGATGCCGCTCATCTCCGGCATCGAAAGGTCTGTGATTACCAGATCGGGATGAAAATCGCGGAACGTATCGAGAGCCGTTTCTCCGTCGGCGGCAACGCGCACGTCATACCGGTGTGCGGCGAGGCTGCGCCGCAAAACGCGCGTAATCTGCGATTCGTCGTCAACTATTAAAATTCTTTTTCCTTCCATTCGGTTTATTTTACGCGCTTTCAATAAAAACCCGGAAATTATTTTTCATCATCGCCAATCGGAACGGTAAAAACGGCTTTTGTTTTGTATCCGCCGCCGCCGTCTTCGATCCGAATTTTTCCGCCCTGCGATTCGACAATGCCGCGGGCAATAGCGAGTCCGAGTCCGAGTCCGCTCGAAGTCGTGTGAATATCGGTTTCCGTCGCCCGGAAAAACTTGTCGAAAACTTTTTCGCGCATTTCGGCGGCAATTCCTTTGCCTTCGTCTTCGACGGAAATTTCGACGTGATTTCCTCTCGCCCGACGCGCCGAAACTTTGATCTTCGATTCTTTCGGCGAATATTTCGCGGCGTTATCGAGCAAGGTATAAACGACTTCGGAAATTGAATTAGCGTCAACGAAAACGGCGGGCGGCTCCGGCATAATTTCAATTAAAATCCGGTGTTCCGAAAGACGATTTTTTGCCCGGTCAACGGCATTATTAATAATTTCCTCGACCTGACTCCAGGTTTTCCGCAGATGCAAAGCACCGGCTTCAACTTTGGCAAGTCCGACAATTCCCTCGATAAATTGATTCAAACGGTCGGTTTCCTCATTAATTATTTCGAGAAATTCCCCGCGTCCTTCATCATCTAACTGAAGAAAATTGTCATCAGTCGTTTTTGAACTCTTAATCTTCGTTTTCCGGTCTTCAATCAATGTCGTTACCGAGGCTTTAATCGAAGTCAGCGGAGTTCTCAAATCGTGTGTCACGGCATCGAGCAAAGCGGATTTGAGTTGTTCGCTGCGCCGTAAGGCTTCCGCCTGACTCGCCTGCTCGAAAGCCGACTGCAGTTCGTTGTAAAGTCTTTCGATTTCGCGGCGGCTTTGTTCGGATTCCTCCGCCCGCCGCCGCGCGTAAGATGAAAGCTGCCCGGCGACAAGAGCCGTCACCAGAAACGCCGTGTATGCGACCCAATTTTGCGGGTCGGAGATGGTAAAAGTGTAAACCGGATGAAGAAAGAAAAAATTAAACGATAAAACTCCCAAAAGCGAAGCAAAAAGAGCCGGACGGCTTCCGAAAATAGTAGCGACTACGAGAACAATCAGCAGAAGTGCCAGTGAAATTGTCGTGTCATTTATGTGATCGCGGAAAGGAGCGAGTAAAAATGTCACTAAACACGCGCCGAAAAAAGCGATTAAATAGCCGGTAACGCCTTTGGAATGTCGAAATAAATTTGTCACGGACGGAATCGAATTATAAACAAATTTAATTTTTAACCCGCCATAAAATCAAATAAATTATTAAGCAGGTCAGAAAATCTTGACGGGCATTTTGAAATCATCCGAATATTTGATTTCAAACAACTCTGTAACTTCTTGTAACTTTCTGCAACTCTGATAACTTTCAGCTTAACCGCCAACGTGGACATTCGGGCGCAGTTCCGGGTCGTCTTCAGCCTGACGCAGAATTTCGCGCGTTACGGGCGCGGTGTCGCCTTCGCCGAATAAAATATAACGCGCTAAATAAATCAGCGGATTGCCTTCGCTCCAGCCGAAATAAACGTGCGGAATTTTTCCGGTTTTATCTCTTAAGTGAAGCAGCAGCGCGGCGATTGCGTTCGGCACGGCGGGCGCGGAAGTTCGCAGAATTTTGTAGCCGTCAATATCAACGCCGTGAATTTTCAGTCTGCCTTTGAATTCCGAAGCGTCGCCCGGCGTTATTTCATAAAACAGAATCGGATCGGTTGCCGGAATATGATTGTCCACCCGTTTTTCGTGTTCTTTGAAACGATATTCTTCGACATCGCCGGTTTCGCGCCGGTTGGTAACGATGCGGATTTCGTCGAGTGCCATTTCATCAATAAATTCCTGCGCTTTTTTGTCGAATTCGATTCTGTCAATTCGCACTTCGGTCGAACGCATAGCGCGTGAAATAAACGAAGCGACGATTATCGAACCGATGAAAATCAAAGAGATTTTCAAGCCTTCCGGTCGCTGAACGATATTAACTGCAAGCGTATAAACGAAAATCAGCGAGATTATCAAAAAAAGCCATTTCGCCGCTTGTTTTTTGCGCCAGGCGGAAATCGCGACGGCAATCGCGGCACTTGTCATCAACGCCAAAACGCCGGTCGCATAAACTCCGGCTTGGTCGTCAACGTCGGCTTTAAAGATTATCGTTACGGCAAAACAAACCAAAATGAAAACGATGACGAGCGGACGGGTCGCCCGCGCCCATTCGGGAGCCATTCCGAAACGCGGCAAGTAGCGCGGCACTATATTGAGCAGTCCGGCGAGAGCCGATGCGCCGGCAAACCACAAAATCGCCACCGTGCTGATGTCATATACCGTTCCGATGCCGTCGCCCAGATACAAATGCGCCAGATAAGCCAGAGCGCGTCCGTTGGCTTTGCCTCCTTCCTGAAGAATCGCTCCGGTCGCATCCGTCACCGCCGCACGAAATTCCTCAGCCGGAATTAAAACCGTCGTGACGATGCTGCTCGCAATCAGCATAAAGCTCATTATGACGGCAGCGGTCGCCAAAAGTTTGCGCGTGTTTGTAATTCGGTTCGGATTTTTGACGAGCGGCATGACGACGACACCGGTTTCAAAACCGGAAAGTCCGAGAGCGAGTTTTGGGAAAACGATTAAAGCCAGCGCAATCATCATCAGCGGATTGCCGCCCGCTCCCGGATAATTATAAAGCGCGTCCTTCCACGCCGTTAATGTTTCCGGGCGCATCGCAATTTCATACAAAGCGCGACCGAGGACGACAACATTTAAAGCCAGATAAACCGCAACGATAGCAACCGCCACGCCGATTGCCTCCTTGAATCCTTTGAGAAAAACCGCGCCGAGCAGCGCAATGAAAAATAAAGTTACGACAATCGGATGATCGAGAAAATGTAAATGCTCGTGGACGAACGGATTTTCGAGGACGTGCGCGGTCGCATCGGCGGCGGAAAGCGTTATCGTAATAATAAATCCGGTAGTTGCAAATCCGAGCAGCGCGAGAACGAATAATTTTCCCTTCCAGCGGGAAAGCAGATGTTCGAGCATCGAAATCGAGCCGTCGCCGTGCGGACTTTCCGCCGCCACGCGGTTATACATCGGCAATGCTCCGAACAGCGTTATCAGCACCAAAACCAAAGTCGCAATCGGCGACAGCGCACCGGCGGCGAGAAAAGCGATGCCGGGCTGATAACCGAGCGTCGAAAAGTAATCAACTCCGGTCAGACACATTACTTTCCACCAATGATGCGTCTGATGCTGACCTTCTCTTTCGTGCGGACCTTCCATTTCCTGAACGCCCTGATAAAGCCAACGCTTAAATCTACTATCGGTTATTTTTGCCGACTTCATATATTTTGATTCCGAAATTCACCGCCTCATTTTAAGATGAAGCGGTGACGGATGGAGATTTTGAAGATACGCGCACTTAACGCCCGGAAAATTTCCTTCTTGTTTTATGGTCTTCCTTTTTGCGCTTTTTGCCCGCGCTTTTAATCGTTTTATCTCTGCTTCCCGGCGCGTCGGCGCGTCGCGGTTTTTTGTCCGGCAATTCGTGCGGCGCGGCAAGCCGAATCGTCGCTTTCTGGCTTCGGATGCGGGTTTTGCTCATTCCCTGAATAACCTGTTCGGCATATTCCGACGGCACATCAACCAGTGTAAAACGGTCGTAAATATCAATTGCGCCGATGGCTTTGCCGGGAATATTGGCTTCGTTGGCAATCGCACCGACGATATCTCCGGGACTGATTCGGTGATTACGTCCGATGTCCAACAAAAGGCGCACCATTCCCTCTTCCTGAAAAACGAACTGCGGCGGAGCCGGTTCGACGACGACTTCGAGCGGTTTGTCGCCCGCGCCTAAAAATGCGGCAGCGGCGGCAATTTCCGCCACATCGCAACCGTTTTCTTCGGCGAGTTCTTCGACGATTGATAAATACAAATCCAAATCTTCTTCGGTTAAAGTCTTGATAATCCGCTGTTTGAACAAATTAATGCGGCGCGAAGCGACATCGGCTTGCGTCGGCAGCTTCATCGGCTCGATTTTTTGTTTCGTGTATTGCTCGATGTCTCGCTTCATCCGCTGCTGGCGCGGCGTGACGAAAAGAACGGCTTTGCCTTCGCGTCCGGCGCGTCCGGTGCGTCCGATGCGGTGAACGTAGCTTTCGGTATCGGACGGCATATCGTAATTGATAACCGAACTGATACGTTCAACGTCGAGACCGCGCGCGGCAACGTCGGTCGCCACGACGATTTCGACCTGTCCGTTTCGCAGACGTTTAATTAGAGCCTCGCGCTGCGTTTGATTTAAATCGCCGTGCATCGCTTCCGCCGCGTAACCGCGAGCCTGAAGTTTGACGGTCAAGTCAGCCGCGCCGATTTTCGTGCGGTGAAAAATCAAAACCGCTTCGCCCGAAGTTGCTTCGACTTCGAGAAGTCTTGTCAAAACATCGGTTTTCTGACCTTCGGAAACATTAACGTAAAATTGCGAAATCGTCGGCACGGTCATCGTCTTGCGTTCGATTTCGATGTTGACCGGCTCTTTCAGATATTTTTCGGCAAGACGGCGAATCTGGCGCGGCATCGTCGCCGAAAACAAAGCGGTTTGACGCTCTTCCGGCGTGTGCGACAAAATCCATTCGACATCTTCCTGAAAACCCATTCGCAGCATTTCGTCGGCTTCGTCGAGCGCGACGATCTTCAGTTTGGATAAATCAATCGTTTCGCGCCGCATATGATCCATCACTCTGCCCGGCGTTCCGACGATAACCTGTACGCCGCTTCGCAAATGCCGGATTTGCTGCGAGATTGATTGCCCGCCGTAAACCGGCAGAACGCGGATGCCGCCGATATGTTTGGCGTAAGTGTGAAACGCTTCAGCGACCTGAATCGCCAATTCGCGCGTCGGAGTCAGCACGAGAGCCTGCACCTGTTTGCTTTTGTAGTCAATTTTTTCGAGCATCGGCAGCGCGAACGCCGCCGTTTTCCCGGTTCCGGTTTGCGCCTGTCCGACCATATCTTTGCCGGCAAGTAAAATCGGAATCGTTTTTAGCTGAATCGGCGATGGTGCTTCATATCCGACATCGTTGATCGCTTTTAATAAATTTTCGCTCAAACCGAATTGTTTGAATGAAAAATCTTCGTTTGTTTCTTCTGTTCTTTCTACTGCTTTTTCTGCTGTTTCTTCCTGCATAAATATTTTTTCCGTGTCGGAAATGAATGTCTGTCAATAACAGACTACTATTTTAATGATTCAATTGATTTTGTCCATTACCGAATTTTCGTTGAGTCTTGAATATCTAAGAAATAGAACGCGGATAAATGCGGATCAGGCGGATTTTCACGGACTCTTTAAAGTCATATCCGCGCCAATCCGCGTTCTATTTCCTGATTTTCTCAAAACTTTATTTTAAGATGAACAACTAACTGCAACACGCTCGATTCCTTCGGGCGGCGGTTCGGCGAAGCGTTCCATTTCCGGCTGCTCGTCGAAAGGTTTCTGCAAAACTTCGAGCAGCGTGTTTACTTCCGAATAATCGCCCGCTTCGGCTTTTTCAATTGCCGACTGCGCGACGTGATTGCGGAGAATAAACTTCGGATTTATTTGCAGCATTCGCGCTTGTCGTTCGCTGTCAACGCTCGTTTCCATCGCCAACCGAGCCGAATAAAGTTTCGCCCACGCATCGAAACCCGCCGGATCAATGAATATTTTTTGCAATAAATCGTTTTTCGCGTTCTCAGTCGAGTCGAAATCGCTCAAACGGCGAAAAAACTGCGTGTAATCAACGCGGCTCGTCTGCAAAATTTCGAGCGTATCGGAAATCAGTTCGGCATCGCCGGTTTGGACGGTTTGCAGACCGAGTTTGCCGCGCATCAATTCGACGAGTCGTTCGGTAAAAATAGTTTGATATTCGCTCAAAACCGCTTCCGCTTCGACAACTTCCATTAGCGGAATAAACGTCTGCGCCAATTTATAAAGATTCCACATTCCGACCATCGGCTGCTGACCGAAAGCGTAACGTCCGGCGTAATCCGAATGATTGCAGATAAAACCCGCATCGAATTCGTCCAAAAATCCGAACGGACCGTAATCAATGGTCAAACCCAAAATAGACATATTATCCGTATTCATTACGCCGTGCGCGAATCCGACCGACTGCCACTGCGCGATTAATTTTGCGGTTCGACTGATGACTTCGCGCAGAAATTCGAGATATTTGTTTTCAGTTTCTTCAAACTGCGGATAGAATTCGCTGATTACATAATCGGCAAGCTCGCGCACGCGGTCGTGTTGTCCGCGATAATAAAAAAGCTCGAACGAACCGAAACGAACGTGCGTCGGCGCAAGGCGCGTCAAAACCGCCGCCGTTTCAACCGTTTCGCGGTAAACCGGCGCGTCGCTTCCGGTAATGCAAAGCGAGCGCGTCGTCGGAATTCCGAGCGCGTTCATCGCTTCGCTGCACAAATATTCACGAATCGTGGAGCGCAAAACCGCGCGTCCGTCGCCCATCCGAGAAAACGGTGTCATTCCCGCGCCTTTTAATTGAATATCAAATCGCCTGCCGTTTTCATTGATCGTTTCGCCCAATAAAATCGCGCGTCCGTCGCCCAATTGCGAAACGAACGTGCCGAATTGATGTCCGGCGTAAATTGCGGAAATCGGCTCGCTGCCCGGCAGAATTTTGTTGCCGGTGAAATATTCGACAAATTCCGGTTTTGAAACTTCCTTCGCGTCAAGCCCGATCAGTTCCGCCGCTTTTTTGTTAAAACTGACAAGATAAGGCGCGGGCAAAGCGGTCGGTTTGACGCGGCGGTAAAAAATCTCCGGCAGACGCGCGAAAGTGTTGTCGAAACGAAGGTTATCGAGAGAATTCATAAAATATTTCCAAAAACTTTTGATTAAACTAAACTTTACCAAAAATTGCAATCAAGTAAAGATGTCTTTACCGAAACGGCGGTTGTCCTTCAATAAAGTCAATCGTTAAATTGAAACCGCATTTGCCAATCCAAAATCCAAAATCTAAAATCTAGAATTCAATTATGTATCCGAAAGGCAATCTGTTCATTCCCGCGTCGCACGGGCAACTCGAAGCGATTTTGAAAGAGCCGACCGGCGCGGCGAAAGGCGTTGCGCTGGTTTGTCATCCGCATCCGCTCGGCGGCGGAACGATGCACAACAAAGTCGTCTATCGCGCGGCGGCGGGTTTGATTGATGCCGGTTTGACAACTTTGCGCTTTAATTTTCGCGGTGTCGGCGCGTCAACCGCCGAACATCACGGCGAAGATGAAAAACAGGACGTTCTCGACGCGCTCAGCTTTTTGAGCGAAAATTACCCGAATCAGCCGATAACTTTAGCCGGATTTTCGTTCGGTTCGCGCATCGGAACTGAAGTCGCAATGACCGACGAAAGAGTCGTTCGCTTAATTTCCATCGGAACGCCGGTTGATAAATACGATGATTTCGATTTTTTGGAGAATCTGCGAAAGCCGATTCTTTTCGTTCACGGCGATAAAGACGAATTCGGTCGGGTCGAGAACTTAAATGCGCTTGTCGCCAAAGTTTCCCAAAATACCGACACGAAATTAATCGTTTTCGGGAATTGCGGACATTTTTTCGACAATCATCTGACGCAGTTAAAAGACGCGATTCACGATTGGATATTAGAAAAAATAGCGGAATCAGAAAAATAAAAATTTTATAAATACAGTATAAATACAGATGGAAAACGAACAATCCAAAATCCAAAATCCAAAATCCAAAATTGCAAGAGATGCGGCGATACGCATTACGATGATGCCGCGCGACACGAACGCGCACGGCACGGTTTTCGGCGGAATAATTTTAAGCTACATTGACGTTGCCGGCGGAGTCGAAGCCGTCCGCCACACGCATCACGACCGTTTTGTAACGGTCGCAATGAAGGAAGTCGTCTTTCTCGAACCTGTTTTTATCGGCGATCTTGTAAGTTTTTACGCTGAAATCGTCAAAGTCGGCAGCACGTCAATCACGGTTAAAGTCGTCGTCGAAGCCGAACGCTTCGGTTCGCACGGTCAATCGGTTCGCGTCACCGAAGCCGATGTAACCTACGTGGCGATCAATCAATACCGCGAAAAAGTCAGGATAGGAAAATAAAATTAGCCGCAAAAAGACACAAAAATCGCAAAAAAGATAAAATGAGACAAATCCGAACTTTTGCCTTTTTTCTTTTGCGTTTCTTGTGCCTTTTTGTGGCTAAAAAATTTATGAATACTTGGAAGTTGGAAATCGAATACGAAGGAACGCGCTATCGCGGCTGGCAGATTCAGCATAACGCGAAAACCGTTCAGGGCGAATTGCTGCTGGCGGCGCGGCAGTTTTTTGAAGCGAAAGTCGAAATCGGAGGTTCGGGAAGAACCGACGCGGGCGTTCACGCCGTCCGGCAAATCGCGCATTTGAAAGTTCCCGAACTGAAAGCCAACGTCACACCGGGCAAAATTCAATACGCTTTTAACGATCTTTTGCCGCACGATATTAATATTATTCGGGTGCAGAACGCGGCGGAAAATTTTCACGCGCGTCACGATGCCGTCGGGCGTTATTATCTTTATCAAATCTCGACCAGAAGAACGGCTTTTGCGAAAAATTTCGTTTGGTGGATAAAGGACAATCTCGATGTCGTGCCGATGCAGACGGCGGCGGCGATGCTTGTCGGGCGGCACAATTTTCAGTCGTTCGCCGAAACCGAAGAAGGAAAAAAACAATCTTCGACGGTCGTCGTCGAACGCGCGGAAGTTTACACCGACGGTGATTTGATTTGTTTTCGCATCGGCGCGAGTCATTTTTTATGGAAAATGGTGCGCCGCATCGTCGGAATGCTGGCGGAAGTCGGGCGCGGAAATCTGTCTTACGACGGTTTTCAGCGGTTATTGAAATTTCCGACTAACGCTCCCGCTAAATTTACCGCGCCGCCGTCGGGACTTTTTCTCGAAAAGGTTTTATACAAAGGCGATGAGCCGCCGAAACTGCAAAAATCTGTGTCGTTTTTCGAGTAGATATGTAACGACGGCTTCCAGCCGGCTGTTCTGACGGCATCTTGCCGTCAGAATACATTAAAAATTATGAGGCACGTGAAATTGTGAGATGCGCGGCGGCTGGAAGCCGCCGCGACAGCCGGTTAGAAACCGGCGTTACAGCTTTCGAACGGCTTGTGAAAAATTTTGCGCCTTTGCGCCTTCGCGTTAAAATTTCCCGCCTTATTATTTGCCTGATTTGAAATCCGTTTCGATTTGTGCCAAATTCAAATAACAAAAGTTTTATAAAAAAATTGCAGGAGTTCATAAAAAAGTATGCCGAAAATTACTGCGGAAACTGCCGCCGGAATCGTTGCTTTTGAAGTCGAAGAAGGGCGAAAGCTCGTTTTAGCTTTGGAAGATAACGGCGTTGATATTCTTCACCGCTGCGGCGGAAACGCGAAATGCACGACGTGCCGCGTCGAGATTTTGGCGGGCGATCCGGGCGAAATCGGCGAACCGGAAAAAGCCGTTTTAGCGACCAAAACCGATTTAACCGATCACACACGGCTTTCGTGTCAGGTTCGCCTGATAGACGATTTGCACGTTAAAGTCGTGCGTCAAGCGAGCGTCGAAGGAATTGACGCGGGCGGACGACCCGTTGAATAAACCGAAGAAATTCGCTCGGCAATTGTATTGTAATTTCACTTTGGAAAATTAAAACTTCATTTGTTTTCAGCGAAAACGGATGACAAAAAATTCCCGCTTCGGCGGTGACTTGGAACAAGGAGTAAATTATGGAAACGCAGACAGCAACAACTAACGAAGAACAAAACCGGCAAACTTATCCGTTCAGCCTGCCGCCGCTCGGCTACGATTTCGACGCGCTCGCGCCGTTTATTGACGCGGAAACGATGGAACTGCATCACGATAAACATCATCAGGCTTACGTTGACAAGCTCAACGACGCGCTCAAAGATCAAGCGGATTTGCAGAAACATTCGATTGAAGAACTGCTCGCGCAAATTGACTCGCTGCCCGACGCGGTGAAATCAGCCGTCCGCAACAATGGCGGCGGACACGCTAATCATTCGATGTTCTGGACGATAATGCAGAAAAACGAAAACGGCAAACCATCTGGTTCTCTGGCGGAAGCGATTGACCGCGATTTCGGTTCGTTTGAAGATTTCAAGGAAAAATTCAACGACGCAGGCGCAAAACAATTCGGTTCGGGTTGGGTTTTTCTCGTCTCGACGGGTGACAAACTCGAAATAAAATCAATGCCGAATCAGGACACGCCGTTGATGCAGGGCGTTACGCCGATTATGGGCAATGACGTTTGGGAACACGCTTATTACGTCACTTACCGCAACCGCCGTCCCGAATATTTAAAGCAGTGGTGGAACGTCGTCAACTGGGACGAAGTGCAGAAACGCTTTGAAGCGAACAACGCATAATTTCAACGGAAATTAATTTTAAGAATTGTAACGAAAAGCCCTTTCTCACGATTGGGCTTTTTTATCAGTAGGAGCGCGGACATCCAGTCGGAGTGCGGACATCCCTGTCCGCACTGAGCGCGGGAGCGCGAAAAAAAGTTTCGATTACATCCCATGTTGAATTTAACCGAAGCGTTTTCATCGCTAGCGCGATATTGCGGACAGGGATGTCCGCGCTCCGACATAAACAGACGGCGGCTTAAATCAACCGTCTGTTTTGAAAAAACATCCGTTTATTGAGAGGCGGTTGCAACCGCAATTTACACCCGTTAATCTAATCGTTTACCGATGAACACATTAAACGCGGCATCGCTCATCAATCTTTTGGGTTTTACGGTCGGCATCGCGCTCTACTCGCTTTTGCTCGTGATGGTCGTGCGTCACCGCCGTTCGTCAAAAACGGAAACCGTTAATTTATTGCTTTTGACGACTTCGATGCTCGGTTTGATCTGGAACGTCGGCGAACTCGGTATTTTCGTCTGGAAGGATTTCGGCGCGGCGAATTTTCCGCCGATTTTGACTGCGGTTTCTTATTCCGCGCTCGGTTTTTTGCCGTCGGTCGTCGTTCATTCAGCGCAAACCGGAGAAACAAAAGCGCGTTGGATCACTTTTGCGGCTTACGGTTTGAGCGCGGTCGCCGCAATGCTTCATCTGCAATCCGCTTTTTTTGAGAATTACGCGCCGTCAAGTCTTGCGCTGCAAACTTTAACTTTCGGTTCGCTCGCTCTTGTCACCGGTTTGCTGATTTTTAACTTTCGGCAGACGGTTGAGAAAAAGACTATTTGGGCGAGTGCGCTGCTTGTTTTTGCGGTTTCGGCTCTTCACTTAAGCGGCGAAGCGGAAGAAAATTCGTGGTTTGTCGAACTCATCGCGCATCAATCTTCGCTGCCTCTCGCGTTGGCGATTCTTTATCAAAATTACCGTTTCGCTTTTGCCGATTTATTCTTAAAACGCGCATTTTCATTGATTTTGCTCGCCGCCGTCGCATTCGGACTTTATGTTTTTGTCGCCGCGCCGCTGCTGCATTATCACGAAACGCACGACCGCAACGACACGCAGGCGATCAGTCTGATTTTGACGCTCTGGATGGCAACTGCTTTGATTTACCCGTGGCTGCATCGCTTCGCCGTTTGGCTGGTTGATAAAATAATTCTCCAACGCTCAAACTATGGAAATTTACAAATCGAAATCGGGCGCGAAATCGAGAAAATCGAAACAATCGAGGCGATTTTAGATGAAATCTGCCGCAAACTTTCGACGGTTTTAACGGCTGTAAATTCTACTTGGTCGGAAAATTACGAAGCTGCCGAAGAATCGAAATTTGCCGCCGTTAATTTTACGCCGAACAGCGCGAAGATCTTCGTGCCGACCGCCGAACCGCCGTTTTATCAAATAGATTTAAGCGATTTTACGGGCGGGCGAAGGCTTTTGTCCGACGAAATCGAAATGCTCGAAGCGGTTTCGCGGCTCGCGGCGCGGCGCATTGACGTTTTGCGCGTTTCACACGAACGCTGCGAACAGGAATTCCGCCAGCAGGAGTTTGCCAAACTCGCCACCGAAGCGCAGTTGAGCGCACTTCGGGCGCAAATCAACCCGCATTTTTTATTCAACGCGCTAACGACAATCGGTTATTTGATTCAAACTTCGCCCGACAAAGCGTTTTCAACCTTGATGCAGTTGACGCGCCTTTTGCGCGGCGTTTTGCGTTCAACCGGAGAATTCTGCACGCTCGGCGAAGAGTTAAAATTGATCGAAAACTATCTCGACATCGAAAAATCGAGATTTGAAGAACGCCTGACGGTGAAAATCGAAGTGGCGAAAGACCTCGAAAAAATCCCTGTTCCGTCTTTAATTTTGCAGCCTTTGGTCGAAAACGCCATCAAACACGGCATTTCCGAAAACGCAGCCGGCGGCGAAGTGCGAATTTCCGCCGGATTGATAAACGAAAACGGCGAAGTTTTTCTAAACCTGCGCGTTTACGATTCCGGCGCAGCGAAACCGGAAAATGTCACAAACAAAAACGGTGTCGGGCTAAAAAATATCCGCGAACGGCTGCGTTCTTATTACGGCAAAAAGGCGAGTTTGTCGGTGGAAAAAAACTTGAAAAAAGGAATGATCGCCGAAATCCGTCTGCCGTTAAAAACGCAGACAATTTAGTCGGAGCGCGGACATCCCTGACCGCAATATCGCCGAAAGGCGATGAAAAACGCTTCGATAAAATTCAATGTCGAATGAAGTCGAACGCTTTTTCGCGCTATCGCGCTCAATGCGGACAGGGATGTCCGCGCTCCCAGATAAAATTATGAATAAACTTAGAGTTGTGATTGCCGACGACGAGCGTCCGGCGCGGGAATTTCTGAAAGTAATTTTGCGCGGTTTTGAAGATATCGAACTCGTCGGCGAAGCGGAAAACGGTGCGGACGCGATTGAAATTATCAAGCAAACGAAGCCGGATTTGGCTTTACTCGATTTGCAGATGCCCGAAGTTTCCGGTTTGGAAGTCGTCAAATTACTCACAAAATCGCAGATGCCGCTCGTTGCTTTTGTGACGGCGTATGACGAATTCGCGGTTCAGGCTTTTGAAGTCAACGCGGTTGATTATCTGCTCAAACCCGTTGAAAAATCACGTCTGCGCGAAACTTTGCAGCGAGCGCACGAACGGCTCGAACAAACCGACTGGCGGGAAAAGGAAGCCGAAAACTTAAAGAACGCGACAAAAGTTTACGATGAAAATACCCGCGCCGAATTTCTCGAACGCATTCCGGTTAAAAAACGCGAAGAAATTTACCTCGTTCCTGTTGTTGAAATCGCTTCGATCATCGCCGACGGCGAACTGCTGCATATTACGACCGATAAAAATCAAAAATACGTCATCAATTTTCGTCTTAAAGATTTGGAAATGCGGCTCGACGGCAAAAGATTCGTGCGCCTTTCGCGCGGTGCGCTCGTCAATCTGGAAATGATTTCTCGCGTTTCGCCGATGCCCGGCGGAACTTACTCGGTCGCTCTGAAAAACGGACAGGAAATCGCTTCGAGTCGTTTGCAGTCACGCATTCTGCGCGAAAAATTACTCAAACTCTGAAACGCGCCGGTTTGCGTTTGTCCGCTATTCAACCGGACAAACTTACCGCTAATTAAAAACTGATCGCATTTTTTGAGAGCCGGTGTAAAACTTTTCGATTGCGCTTTATGCGGAATTTTCAAAAGTGAAACACTATGCGATTAAAATCTCGAACAATTAATTCAAATAATTTATGGGATAAAACAGGCATCACGATTTCGTGGGTTTGCGCCGCGCATTGTCTGGCGATGCCTTTTATAATTTCCTTTCTGCCGCTTCTCGGAATTTCTTTTCTGGCGCACGAAGGAATTGAATACGTCATTATCGGATTTTCGATTGTCATCGCTTTAATAACTCTTCTGCCCGCGTATTTCCAGCAGCACCGCAAAATCAGAACTCTGCTTCTCTACACTTCGGGAATTTGCTTCGTCATTTTTGCCGATATGCTTTTTGAAGAAAGTCTTTCGGCAAAAATCATCTTTGTTTTAATCGGTGCGTGTCTGGTCAGTTCGGCGCATTTTATCAATCGAAAATTGTGCCGGAACTGTGAAGTTTGCGAAACCGGGCATCGCCGTTTATCGCAATAAAAGACCGTTCGCCGATTGAAAGCCGCCGTTTATTAAAAATTCGTATCGGAGCGATTCAAAAATCTGTCATTCTGATTAATCTTTTACCTGAATCTTTTCAAGAGGTTATATGCAAAAATTTATTCATTCATTTTTAACGATTACATTTTTATTTCTGGCGGCGGCGGTTTCTGCTTTTGCCCAGACGAACGGCTCGATCAGCGGGCGCATTACTTATACGGAAAACCGAACTCCGCTGCACGACGCGGAAGTGCGGATTGTGCAGTTGAATCTTTCAGCGACGACCGACAACGACGGAAACTATAAATTTGAAAATGTTCCCGCCGGACGCTATACGATTCAGGCGCAGACCGACGGATTTTCCGCGTCGTCCAAAACAATCGTTTTGACGGCGGGCGCGAATTCAGCGGTTGATTTTTCGCTGCAAATCGGCGGCATTAAAGAACAGGTAACAGTAACGGCGAGCGGCGCGGAAGTTTCGACATTCGATTCATTTCAATCGGTTTCGACGCTCGGCGCAAACGAAATCGCGCAGCGAAATCCGGTATCTATCGGCGAAGTTTTGGAGCGCGAACCGGGCGTTGCCAAACGCTCGTTTGGTCCCGGCACGGCGCGTCCGGTAATTCGCGGCTTCGACGGCGACAGAGTTTTGGTTTTGCAAAACGGCGTGCGGGTCGGATCAATCGGTTCGGGTTCGGGCGATCACGGCGAACCGATTGATCCGCTCTCGGTCGAACGTCTGGAAGTCGTCAAAGGTCCGGCGACTTTGCTTTACGGCAGCAACGCCATCGGCGGCGTGGTCAACGCCATCGGTCAGGAAGACGACGACAAACATCCGGGACTGCGCGGCGCATTTACCGCGCTGGCAGGCACGAACAACAAACAAGCCGGAATCGGCGGCAACATCGAATACGGTTATAAAAACTGGCTTTTCTTCGGCAATGCGAGCGGACAGCGGGCGGGCGATTATTTTACGCCGCTCGGCAGAGTTCCGAATTCCGCATCGCGCTCGACCAACGGCTTGGGCGGTTTCGGTTATTTCGCCGACAAAG
>JALYQJ010000164.1 GCA_030855875.1 Acidobacteriota bacterium | reverse complement strand
CTCAATCGGGAAGTCCGGCTGTTGACGCGGGCAACGATTGCGTAACAAGCGGCTGCGCTTCGTATAATCCTCCTGTTTTGTTATCAACCGACCAACGCGGCAGCGGGTTTGTCCGCCGGACTGACGGCAACAGCGACGGGACGACAACGATTGATATGGGAGCAGTCGAAATACCCGCCTCAACAACATCAACCCCGACACCGACTCCAACTCCAACGGCAACTCCGACACCGACACCAACACCCACTCCAACGCCGACTCCAACAACTCCAACACCGACACCAACGCCGACTTCCGGCAGAACCAATGTTGCGATGGCGACAAACGGCGGTTCGGCAACGGCTTCATCACAACAATCGAACGGCGCACCGAGTCTGACCATTGACGGCATTCGCAACTGGGCAACTACCGGAACTTGGAAAGATGCGACACCGGAAAGCTATCCCGATTGGCTGCAAGTTGATTTCAACGGCAATAAAACAATTAATGAGATCGTCATCTACGGCGTAAAAGATGATTTCTCGAACGCGGTTGACCCGACCGACGGCGAATTATTTAATTACTACGGTTTGACGAGTTTCGATGTGCAGTATTGGAATGGCTCAAGTTGGACAACAGTTCCGAACGGAAGCGTTGTCGGCAACAATAAAGTTGTCAACAAGCTGACATTTGCGGCGGTAACAACATCGAGAATCAGAGTTGTCGTCAACAGCGCACTAGCAAGTTACAGCCGAATCGTTGAACTCGAAGCGTGGAGCAGCGGCGGAACATCAACGCCGACTCCAACTCCAACGGCAACTCCAACGGCAACTCCAACTCCAATAACTCCAACACCGACACCAACGCCAACTTCCGGCAGAACCAATGTTGCGTTAGCGGCAAACGGCGGTTCGGCATCGGCATCTTCTCAGCTTTCTGGTGGTTCTCCAGACATCGCTATTAATGGCGGCAAAAACTGGGCAACCACCGGAACGTGGAAAGACGCGACACCGGAAAGCTATCCCGATTGGCTGCAAGTTGATTTCAACGGCAGCAAAACAATCAACGAAATCGTCATCTACGGCGTGAAAGATGATTTCTTGAATGCGGTTGACCCGACCGACGGCGAATTATTTAATTACTACGGTTTGACGAGTTTCGATGTCCAATATTGGAACGGTTCGAGTTGGACGACAGTTCCGGGCGGAAGCGTTGTCGGCAACAACAAAGTTGTCAATAAGCTGACGTTTGCGGCGGTAACGACATCGAGAATCAGAGTTGTCGTGAGCGGTGCGCTGGCAAGTTACAGTAGAATCGTCGAACTCGAAGCGTGGAGCAGCGGCGGAACATCAACGCCGACTCCAACACCAACGCCGACGGCGACACCAACTCCAACACCGACGACACCGACACCAACGCCGACTCCGGGCATTCGTACCAACGTCGCGGCGGCGAACAACGGCAGCGTAGCAACGGCATCATCTCAAATAGCGGGCGGCGCACCGAATCTGGCGATTGACAGCGTTCGTAATTGGGCAACCACCGGAACCTGGAAAGATGCCACGCCCGACGGTTTTTCCGACTGGCTGCAAGTTGATTTCAACGGCAGCAAAACAATTAATGAGATCGTCATCTACGGCGTGAAAGATGATTTCTCGAACGCGGTTGATCCGACCGACGGCGAATTATTTAATTATTACGGTTTGACGAGTTTCGATGTCCAATATTGGAACGGTTCGAGTTGGACAACAGTTCCGGACGGAAGCGTTGTCGGCAACAATAAAGTTGTCAACAAGCTGACGTTTGCGGCGGTAACGACATCAAGAATCAGAGTTGTCGTGAGCGGTGCGTTGGCAAGTTACAGCCGGATTGTTGAAATTGAAGTTTGGAGTGGTTAATAAACTTCACGACATTAACATCAAAGTTTATTGCTCACAATATTAATATTGTGAGCAATACTTTTATCGGATGACTGAATAGGCAGCACAATTATACTTTTGAGAAATTAAGTGTTGATTAAAATTAAAATTGTGACGAAAGACGTGCGTAATCGTCGGGTGTATCAACGTCAATCGCTCCGTCGGGAAACGAAAAGCTGATTGTTTTCGCTGGAAATTGATTAATAATTTGTTTTGCGCCGCCGCTATTTTCTATATTTTGTAAATAGATGAAAATCTTTCTGTCGAAAAGTGCGGGAACGCCGAGCGTTTGCCGGTATTCGGAAGCCACGATAAAGGCTTCGGATTTTTGATGAGTTTCGACTAATTCGTTAATCGTTAGGGCAGTCACAAACGGTTGGTCGCAGACGGTTATCACCGCGCCGTGCAGAGATTTATTTATATCCAGAAGTTTTTTCAAACCGACTTTGAGCGAGCTTCCCATTCCAGCCTTCCAACCCGAATTCTCAACGATCCAAACGTCTAAATTCTTCAATTCATTTTTAAACTTGTCAGGTTCGTGACCGAATACGACGACGATTGGGCGACAGACGGATTCGAGCGATTCGCGGGCGATGCGGCGCAAAAGCGTTTCGCCGCGAAAGTTTAATAATTGCTTCGGAGTTCCGAGCCGAACGGAAGCACCGGCGGCTAAAATAATCAAACCGATTTCGCTTCGTTGCTTCATAAAATCTGCACCGTAAATCATTTCGGTTGGCGATTATAGATTGAGCCTTGCCGCTCGCGCAAAAATCCGCCTTGACGATTCGACAAAACGCTTTGTATTTCGGCGATTATCGAGAGTGCTATTGCTTCGGGGCTTGCCGCGCCGATGTCTAAACCGACAGGCGCGTAAAGATTTTCTAATTGTTCGGCTGAAAAACTCGCGCCTTCGGCTTTTAATTCTTCGAGCAGATTTTCGGTGCGCCGTTTCGGTCCGAGTGCACCGATATAAGCGGGCGATTTTGACAGTAAAAACTTGAGAATTTCGCGGTCAAGTGCGTAATTGTGCGTCATAATTACCGCCGCCGAATTTTCGTTCACATCGAGTTTTTCGCCTAAATCTTCCGGTCGCAGAATTAAAATTTCGTCCGCTTTCGTAAATCTTTCGCGCGTCGCAAACGCGGCGCGATGGTCAACGACGTTAACGCGCCAGCCTAAATTTTTCGCAAATTCGGCGACCGGAATCGCATCGTAACCCGCGCCGAAAACGACGAGATTGGTCAGCGGATTAATGATTTCGAGAAAAAATTCCGCCTGTTCGTTTTCGATTTCGTAAGTGCGGCAGTTTGAATTGCCATCCGCGAAAACGTCTTTTGCGTCGCTGGTTAATTTACGCTCGATTTCCGTCGCCGGATTTTCATCAGAAAGATTTGTTTCGTCAAAAAAGAAACGCGAGCCGATTTTCAGTTTTTTTTCATCGCTCGAATTGATTAAATTGGCGACGACACCGCGCTTTTCGGAACGAAAACATTTTTCGACAAAAGCGAAAAAATCGTTATCGTTCGCCGGTTCGAGCAGAATGCGAACGATTCCGCTGCAGCCCATATTGAGCGAAAAAACCGAATCGGCTTTGCCGGTCGTGTCGTAAGTCAAAACAGTCGGTTCGCCCGTTTGCAAAACTTTGCGGGCGCGCTCCAAAACGTCTGATTCAAGACAGCCGCCCGAAACCGTGCCGAATGTTTTGCCGGTTTCGCCGATCAACATTCTCGCGCCCGGCAGACGATAACTCGAACCTTTTACGTCAACGACGGTCGCCAAAATCTGTAAAGAATCGGTTTTTGAAGATTTAACTTTTTCAAGAATTTGCTGAAGTTCTTTCGACATTTTTCGATACAAAAATTTAACCACAGATGCACACGGATAAACACAGATTTTATAAATCAATCAATCCGTGTATTTATTGCACATCTGCGGTTTCAAACTAAATCAACTTGTCCGGCGTTAAAGGTAGATTTCTGATTCGTTTTCCGGTCGCGTTAAAAACAGCATTGGCGACTGCCGCCGCGACTCCGGTAATACCGATTTCGCCGATGCCGCGCGCGCCGATTGGCGAGATGTGCAAATCGGGTTTGCCGATGAAATGAACGTCAATAACGGGAACGTCTAATTGCACCGGAACGTGATAATCGCCGAGATGTCGGGTGACGGGATTTGCCCAGCGTTTGTCGTAGGCAGTTTCTTCCATCAACGCCTGTCCGAGACCGTAAATTACGCCGCCGATGATTTGCGACCGCGCCGTTTTTTCGTTCATAATACGTCCGACATCCTGAACGCTGACGAATCGTTTGACGCGAATCGTCCCGAAATCTTCATCCACCCAAACTTCGGCGAACTGCGCTCCGAACGAATGAAACGAGTATTTTTTGTTGTCCGAATTTTCTTCTTTGGCGAACGGCGCGGTGCGGCACGGCGCGTCGCTTCCGCCCAAACCACCGCCGGACGCGGGCATCGCCGTCGCGCAGGCTTCCATCATCGTTTTGTTGTTTCGCTTCATTATTTCAGCGTAAGAATCGAATTTTGAGACATCCCCTTTGATAAAAAATTTCGCTTCGGCAAAATCTATTTCTCCAAATTGTCTGCCGTTTATCTTTGATTTACCGTCCGCCAACGCCAACGCCATCAAATCTTTGCGAAGCGTTTCCGCAGCCGCCAAAACCGCCGGATTGACGCTCGCAGCCGTCTGCGAACCGCCGGAAACGGGCGCGGACGGCAGCGTCGAATCGCCGATTTCGACCGAAATTCGTTCGACCGGAACGCCCAAAGCATCAGCCGCCGTTTGCGCCATAATCGTATAAGTTCCCGTGCCGATGTCCTGCGTCGCGCTCAAAACTTTGACCGAACCGTCCGCCGATATTTGAATTCTCGCCGATGCCGAAGAACGTCCCGCCGGATAAGTCGCCGTCGCCATGCCCGTTCCGACGAGATATTTGCCGACGCGGTTAGAGCGCGGCTGCATTTTACGGTTTGACCAGCCGATTTTCTCCGCGCCGATGCGGTAGCATTCCAAAAGACTTTCTTCCGAGAACGGCAGTTTTTCTTCAATATTCGCCGAAGTATGATTCAAAACTCGCAGTTGAAGCGGATCAATTTTTAATTCGTGCGCGAGTTCGTCCATCGCCGATTCGAGCGCAAAAGTTCCCGGCGTTTCGCCCGGCGCGCGCATAAAAGTCGGCGTTCCGATATTTAATTTAGCGACTTTATACGTCACTTCGCGCATCGGCGAAGCGTATAAAACATTAGTCTGTTTGCCGGAAGGCTCAAAAAAATCGGCGAGATTCGTGTAAGTTTCGTTGTGATGACGCATCGCCATCAGCTTGCCTTTTCTATCGGAAGCAAGCGCGACTTTCTGAATCGTTTCGCCGCGCCGACCGACGTTCGTCACCATCATCTGGCGCGTCAGAGCGAATTTGACCGGGCGTTTGACTTCCTTCGCCGCCATCGCCGTCAATAAAATATTAGCCCATTGTCCGCCCTTGCAGCCGAAACCGCCGCCGACAAACGGCGACAAAACTTTGACATTTTCTGCTTCCAAACCGAAAAAAAACGCCGCCACGCCCTGCACGCCTTTTACGCCCTGCGTCGCGTCATAAAGCAGCAGTTTGTTGTCTGCTTCCCAAACGGCGACGGTCGCGTGCGGCTCCATCGGATGATGATTTTCGTTTGAAGTCGTGTAAGTATGCTCGATTTTAACCGGCGCGGCATTAATTACGCTCGCCGCTTTGCCTTCGTTAATCTGCACTTTTTCGCCGAACATCTGCTGTGGTTTGAAGCCTTTCAGCAACTCTTTTTCAATCTCGATGGCAATCGGTTCCTTCGCGTAAGTCACTTTCACCAACTCGGCGGCGGCTCTCGCCTGTTCGTATGTTTCGGCGACGACGAGCGCAATATACTGCCCGAAATAATGAACTTTGTTATCCTGCAAAGGCACGAGATTTTCGCCCAAAAGTCCGCCGACCATTAAAAGTTCATACGGATTTTTCAGTTCTTTCAGACGCATCGCGTTTTCGTGCGTGATAACGGCTAAAACGCCGCCCGCCGACTTCGCCGCGCCCGCGTCAATCTTTGTGATCGTGCCTTTTCCAATCGTCGAGCGCACGGGAAAAGCGTAAACCATCTGGTTTTGGTTAAATTCGGCGGCATATTTCGCCGCGCCCGTCACCTTCAAACGCCCGTCAATCCGGCTCAACGGTTTGCCTGTTTCGATTGTCTTTTGCATAATTTTACTCTCTGCGTTCGTCAAATTTTTTCCGTCTAAAGCAATTTGTCCGGCGTGATCGGCAACTCCCTGACGCGCTTGCCGGTCGCGTTGAAAATCGCGTTCGCGACCGCCGCCGCGACACCGACGATGCCGACTTCGCCGATTCCTTTAACGCCTAATTTATTCGGTTTCGTGTCGGTTTCGTTGATGAAAATCACCTCGATTTTGCCGATGTCGAGATTCGACGGAATGTGGTAGTCGGCAAACGAGCGCGTCACGAAATTTCCCCAACGCGGATCGAGAACGGATTCTTCCGTCAAAGCCATTCCGATTCCCCAAACAATTCCGCCGATGATTTGCGAACGCGCGGTTTTAGGATTCAAGATTTTTCCCGCGCCCGTCACCGCCGTAAAACGCGGAATTCTTACCATTCCGGTCGCGTCGTTGACCCAAACTTCAGCGAAATTCGCGTTAAAACTATGCGCCGAATATTTGTCTGCGTCCGCCGGCGGTTTTGCGTCAATTCTCGTCTGAAATTCATTGAGATTAGCGGCTATCATTAATTGAGCGACGCTCGGAGCGACAAACCACTGACGATTGGTTTTCGCCTGTAATTCGCTTAACGCCTTAATACAAGCATCGTTGACAGCGTTGGCAAAACTCGCCGCGCCGACCGAACCGACCGAACCGGCGGCGGGCGGCAAAGCGGAATCGCCGATTTTTACGCCGATTTTATTGACCGGCAAAGCGAGCGCGTCAGCCGCCGTCTGCGCGACAATCGTGTGCGTTCCCGTTCCCAAATCCGAAGCGGCAAGTTCGACGCTCGCCCGAACATCGCCGCCGTTTTTGGTCAATTTGACAATCGCCGAAGTGTCGCGCTGTCGTGCCGGATAAGTTCCCGCCGCCGCACCATATCCGATTAAATAGTTTCCCTGACGATTTTGACCGGGTTCTAGTTTTCGCTTTTCCCAGCCGAAAGCCTTCGCGCCTTCCTTTAAGCATTGAACTGTCGTCCGCGACGACCACGGCTTGCCGTTTGAAGGGTCTTTCGCCAGTTCGTTTTTTATGCGAAACTCAATCGGGTCAATTTTGAGTTTGTAAGCGAGTTCGTCCATCGCCGATTCGAGCGCGAAACTGCCGGTAGATTTTCCGGGACCACGCGTATAAGTCGGCAAAATCACGTTCATCGGCACGACGCGATAAGAAATTTTAGAATTCGTCGCGTCATACATTACTTTCGTGCAGTCGCCGCACGACTCGACAAATTCGGCATTAATCGCGCAATGCGTCGTCGTTTCGTGCGACTGCGCGGTTAGTTTCCCGTCTTTCGTCGCCGCCAGACGAAGTTTCTGCCGATTTCTCTGCCGCAGTCCGACCGAATTAAACATCTGCTGTCGTGTCAAAGCGAGTTTGACCGGACGATTGACCATTTTCGCGGCGACGGCAGTGAGAATCAGATTCGCCCATTGCCCGCCTTTCGCTCCGAAACCGCCGCCGATGTGCGGCGTAATAATGCGGACATTTTCCGGTTTGATATTCAGCGTCCCCGCCGCCGCGTTTTGCGCTCCGTTGACAATCTGCGAACCGTTGTAGAGCGTTACGCTTTCTCCTTCCCAAACGGCAATCGTTGCGTGCGGTTCCATCGGCTGATGATGCTCAATCGGCGTGTCGTAAGTTTCTTCAACTTTAAATTCAGCACTGCGAAATGCCGTTTCGACATCGCCGCGCACCGCGTCGGCTTGATTTCTATCCTTCGGCGTGACGGCTTCTTTTTCGTGCTTCTCAAAATCAACCTTCGCGTCCGATTTTTCGTATTTAACCTTCACAAGTCGCGCCGCAAAACGCGCCTGTTCGTAAGTTTCGGCAACGACAACGCCGATATGCTGACCGTGAAATTCAATATTCGGACTTTGCAGCAGCGCACCGCCGCGAATTCCGCCTTTTTCATTGAGTTTCGGCGCGTTTTTATGCGTGATAACGGCTAAAACTCCCGCCGCTTTCTCCGCCTCGCCCGTATCAATGTCCGTAATTTTCCCCGCCGCAATCGCGCTTTTGAAAATAACTGCGTGAGCCGTATTGTTAATCCCGTAATCGGTTGCATAAGCCGCCGTTCCGGTTACTTTCAAAAACCCGTCAATCCGGCTCATCGCCTGCCCGACATTTTTCCCTCGTTCGTTCATAAATTTTCGTTAGACTAAAGTCAATTCCTTTCGCAAAATTTGGTCAACTACTTTCGGCACCGACTGATGTAACGAGATGGCTTCCTGTTGCAATTTTTGAAAGACATCTTCCGCCACTCGCACCTCGAAAACTCGATTATTGACTTCGATTACGTCGTCTGTCGGCTCAAAATATTCGGCATAATCCATTGCGCTGTGAGCGTCCCAGAATGCTCCGGCTTCTTCTTCGGTCGCAAACGAATCGGGCAAAGGTTCTATGATTTTATTTTTGTTTTCCATAGTATTTTCTCTCGGCATCGTCCATATCGCGGGCTGAGATGGGCAAAATTGCGCTGTTCAGCTTGCGAATGTAAAAGATTATTAGATAGCGTCCACCGTCGGTTTGCCCGAACGCGGCATAAACATTTTCATTTTTGACTTTGCCCTTGCCAACCTTCCGAATGTGCGGCTTCGAGCAAAGAACATCTTCGGCTTCCGTTACCGATATGCCGTGTTTGACCGCTAATTTCTCAATAAACCTGTCTTTCCAGATAATTTGATTAATGATCATAGACGGAAATTTGTCATAAACTTGTTTACGAAACGCCGCCGAAATTTACATTAAACTTTTCCGCCGTTCATCGCCTGCATTAAAGCTCTGGTGATGGCGCGTTTGCCGAGTTCGACTTTGAATTTATTGTGTTCGAGCGGTTTCGCCTGTTTCATTTCAGCTTCGGCGGCTAATTTAAAGTTCGCTTCCGTTCCTTCTTTTCCGGCGAGGAATTTTTCCGCTTCCAACGCCCGCCACGGTTTGTGCGAAACGCCGCCCATCGCGATTCTGGCTTGTTTGATTTTGCTGCCGTCCATTTCCAAACCGGCGGCAACCGAAACGAGCGCGAACGCATACGAAGCGCGGTCGCGGACTTTTAAATAATAAGATTTCGCGGCAAAATTATTTTTCGGAATTTCTATCGCCGTAATCAGTTCGCCGTTCATCAAATTATTGTCTTTTTGCGGCGTGTCGCCCGGCAAGCGATGATAATCGGCGAACAAAATCGCGCGTTCCTTGCCGTCCGCGCCCTGAACTTTGACGACCGCATCGAGCGCGGCGAGCGCGATTGCCATATCCGACGGATAAACCGCGACGCATTTTTCCGACCAGCCGAAAATCGCGTGCATCCGGTTGATGCCTTCGAGTGCGCCGCAGCCGGAATTCGGTTCGCGTTTGTTGCACGGCATCGCCGTATCGTAAAAATATGAGCAGCGCGTTCGCTGATTCATATTGCCGCCGTTGGTCGCCATATTGCGAATCTGCTGCGACGCACCCGCAAGAATCGCCTGTGTCAAAAGCGGGTAGTTTTGGCGAACCAGCGGATGATTCGCCGCGTCGGTGTTTTTGCCGAGTCCGCCGATGGAAACGCCGCCTTTGTTTGCGCCGTCGGCGATGGTTTTAACCTGCGTCAGATTCAGGCGCGTGATGTCAACGAGTTCGTCGGGTCGCTCGACATCTTCCTTCATTAAATCGAGAATGTTTGTGCCGCCCGCCAAAAATTTGGAATTATTATTTGCCGAAACTGTCTGCACGGCGTTTGTTGCATCGTTTGCTTTAGTATATTTAAAAGGTCTCATTTTTAAGCGTCGCCTCCATCGTTCGTTTCCGCCGTTTCAAAAATCGCGGCATTATTTTCGCCCGCAAACTGCCACGTTTGCGCGACATCTCTGCCGGTGTGAACTTCCTTGATCGCGTCAACGATATTCGGATAAGCACCGCAGCGACAAAGATTTCCGCTCATTCGCTCGCGGATTTCATCGTCGGAAAGTTTGATCGCGCCGGTTTTGGCACGAACGTCCGTCGTCACATAACTCGCTTCGCCGTTTTTCGCTTCCGAGAGCAGCGCAACCGCCGAACAAATCTGTCCCGGCGTGCAGTAACCGCACTGAAAACCGTCGTGTTTCAAAAACGCCGTCTGCATTGCGTGAAGTTCGTCGCCTTTCGCCAACCCTTCGATTGTTGTTACCGATCTGCCTTCGCAAGTCGCCGCCAAAGTCAGACACGAAAGAACGCGCCGACCGTCAACAATCACCGTGCAGGCTCCGCATTGTCCGTGGTCGCAACCTTTTTTCGAGCCGGTCAATTCCATTCTTTCGCGCAAAGCGTCGAGCAGAGTCATTCTCGAATCAACATTCAAAGATTTCTCCGCGCCGTTGACTTTCATTACGACTTTGACGGCATTTTCGATATTTGCCGCCGCCGCTTCGCTTATCGCCGTTTTGCCCGACGAATTGGCGAAAATCTGTTGTCCGTCAAGCATCTGAGCCGCCAGAATCGCTCCGCCCGCAACCGACATCTGTTTCAAAAACTGCCGCCGCGCTTCGCCGAAATCGGAAATTTCCGCAAACTCTTCAGATGTAAACTCATCGAGCAGTTTTTTTTCGTCTTCGGTTAAATCCAGTTCATTTATCTCTTCTGTCATAATAGTTTTCCCCTCTGCATTGCAGAAATTAACACCGGAAGGTTTGCCTTGACGGCAATTAAAAAATTGTTACTTTAAAATAACACGCCGGTATTAAAGATGTCATCAAAAACTTTCGTTTACTTTGTTTACGTAATGTGCGATTCATTTTCGGCTTTCACAATTGTAAGGATCGGTGCGGTGTGCGAATTCGTTTGAAACTTTATGCGGATGCAATTTAATCTGTAATTACGACTTTGGTGAACCGAAACAAAATTAAAACGTATTTTCAAGTTTCATTTGCGCGTATTTACGGCAAATATACCCGCTTTTTGGTTTGAATTATAATTATTCAATGTGCGCTCCGAGGCTCTCCGAAAAAAATTTCCCGGTTTACAAATTTTGAATTTTTCAGACAAATAATCTTTTATACAAATATCGAATCTTTTGCCGCACAGGTTTAAGGTTTTGATTTCCCCGAATTGCAGTAGAAACTATATTTTCTGTTAATTATTTACTTTCAAGACTGCTTATTCGGCGAGTATTTTTGTTGACAATGCGATTGAGGAAAATATAAAATATGACCTTTCAACTATATTATCTATTTTATCTATAAAGTATAAGAAAACTTAACTTCTGATTGAAAGAAGTCAACTATTTATTGGGATTCAAACTAATCAACCCCATCGTTTGATTTAGTTTTACCATTGCATTTACCGATTCGGCATTAATTTTGACAGCATTAGAAATATCCGCTTATGTTTACCATTAATATTTTTCACAAAAAATTCAGCTATTTTATTTTAGCTGTTCTTAGCTTACTGCTTATCGCTTCAATTTCATTTGGAAGTGTTAGTTCGCCGGAATCAGCAACCGGCGGCGAGAAATCTCACGACAGTTCATCTTTAGCTGGCTTGCAAAACAGCCGGTCAGGTGAAAGTGCTTCGCAGTCGAACCGAACCGGGTTTTTAACAAATATCATCAGGACTTTTTTTAACGGAAGTCTTATCGAACAAACGAACGGTACAAATGATGATCCCGTTTCTTCACCCGAATCAATATTTATCGTCAACAATAACGGCGACACAAACGATGCTTTACTCTCTGATAATATGTGCGCCGATTCTGCGGGCAACTGCACTCTGCGTGCCGCAATTCAGCAGGCGAATGCAACTGCCGGAACCGATGAGATCAGATTTGAGTTTGATTTGGCAAATCCGACAACGATTCAATTAAGTTTGCCGGGCGGCTTGTTAATCAGCGAACCCGTCACGATGAACGGTCCGGGAGCGCGTCTTTTAATCATAAAAGGTTACACCGGCACAAATACCGGCGTATTCAGAATCACATATGCGGCAACGACGGCGACTATCATAAGCGGATTGACAGTTTCCGATTCCGAAGGACACGGAATTAATAATGGAGCAAGATTAAATTTGTCGGACGCAGTTGTTAGAGACAACTTTGTCGGAATTTATAATACCGGCAGAATCAACATCAACCGTTTATTAGTCAACAATAATACGAGCGGCGGCATATACATCGGAAGTGCTTCGGTAGTAAACGTCAGCAATACAACAATCACGAACAATTCATCGCCGGAACATGGCGGCGGAATTCATACTTTAAGCGCGGATGTGACACTCAACAATGTCACAATCAGCAATAACACGGCTGTCACAAGCGGCGGCGGAATATATTACAGCGGTCAAAATCCGGGAATATATGTGCGAAATACAATCATTGCCGGAAACACCGCTCCGGCAGCCACCGGACCCGATATTTATTCCTTCAACAATGCAACCGGCGCGATTTTCACGTCGCGCGGCAATAATTTAATCGGCAAAAGCAGCGTCAATGCAGGCTTTGTTAACAACGTAAACAGCGATAAGGTCGGAACAAACGCCGCCCCGATTAACGCGATGCTCGGACCGCTGCAAAATAACGGCGGACAGATTGATACCAAAGCTCTGCTTACCGGAAGTCCGGCGAAGGATGCCGGAAATATCTGCGTTGTCAGTATGGGCTGCGGACAAAATAATCCGATAGATTTTCTCACCACCGACCAGCGCGGAACGAGTTCACCCAGATTTTATGAATCCGGCGTTGATATGGGAGCGTTTGAAACTTTTTATGCAGTTCCGACAATCACTTCGCTCAGTCCGAATAACTGGGGAACCGGCAGAGGCTCGTTTGAACTCGTCGTCAACGGAACAAATTTTGTCACCGATTCGGTCGTTAAATGGAATGGACAAAACCGTGTAACGACATTTGTTTCAAATACGCAGATAAAAGCGCAGATTTTAGCCGCCGACGCAGCGACGGCAGGACAATTTCCCGTTACTGTCGCTAATCCGCAACCGAGCGCGTCGCCGTCCGATCCGGTGAATTTTACCGTTGCCGATTGTTCGCTGACGCTTAACCCGATGTCACAAAACTTCGCGGCTGCCGGAGCAACCGGCACCCTCGCAGTGACAACTCCGAACGGCTGCACTTGGTCTCCGATCAGCACCGCTCCGTGGATAACGATTACCGCCGTAAATCCGACGACCGCCAGAGGACCGGGAACAATTACGTTTTCCGTCGCCGCCAATACCGGCGCGGCGCGAAACGGCTCGATTATTGTAAACGGTGTGACCTTTATCGTCACACAAAACAGCGGCTGCACTTACACTTTATCTTCATCAAGCTATAATGCTCCGGTCGGCGGCGGAACAAGCAGCGTGAATATCACAACCGCTTCCGGTTGCGGCTGGACGGCAATCAGCAGTGTTCCATGGATAACTGTCAGCAATCCGTCGGGAACCGGAAACGGCACGATTAATTTTTCCGTTACCGCCAACACAGGCTCTGCCAGAAACGGCACGATTACTGTCGCCGGACAAGTATTTACTATTAATCAAGCGACAGGTTGCGTCTATACGATTTCACCGACTACTTCAAGCCCGCCGTCAGCCGGTGGAACCGACGGCTTCAGCATTACCACCGGAGCCGGTTGCGCGTGGAC